>WFUK01000001.1 GCA_015485015.1 Paracoccaceae bacterium
GCCACGCGCGGGTCCGCCGCTTCCACCACCCCGAGCCGGACCAAGAGCGCGGCCATCACCGCTTCGGAAGCGCGGGTGCCGCCATCCTCGATCTTGAGCGCCACCCCGATGCCCCGCTGTGGCAGAATCGCGACAAACACCCCTTCGGCTCCGGTTTTTACCGCCGCTTTGCCATTTGCCGCCGCCATCAGGGCCGAGCAAGCACGGGTTTCGCCTGCCACCAAGAGCGGATGCGCCATCATGGCATTGACCAGCGCTCCTGCGGCCTCCGCGCGGGCGCGGCCCAGCGATTGTGGTGCCGCCATTTTGGCCATGGCGCGGGCCAGATGGCCAACCTCGCAGGTGAAATTCGGCGCTGAGCAGCCATCTATCCCGTAGCCATTAGACGTTGCCCCTGTCATTTCCTCAAAGGCCGTTTTTGCCGCTTGCTGCACCGGATGATCCAGCTCGATATATTCCGAGCCTCCGCCCAAATGCCGGTTCAGCGTTAAAAACCCGCTATGCTTGCCCGAGCAATTATTATGCAGCTGGCAGGGGCTTTCGAAATTCTCCCGCAGGGCGGCGCGGGCGGGGCGGTCTGCCGGGATTTGTGGCCCGCAGCGCAGGTCCGCCTCAGACATCCCCAACCCCTCAAGCCAGCTTTTGGCAAGGCTGGTATGGATTTCCGCCCCTTGATGGCTGGCACAAGAAAGCGCGAGCTGGGCCTCGGTCAACCCCGCTGCCTTGGCGGCACCGCTTTCGATCAAAGGCAGGGCTTGTAGCATTTTGCACGAGGATCGAGGGAAGATTTCAAGCGCCGCCTGCCCCCATTCCGCCACCACGCCAGCGGCATCACAAACCACCACATGACCACGATGCACAGACTCCAGAATACCGTTTCTATGCAGCTCCACCAGTTTCATTGCGCGTGCCATGGGTTTAATATCCTCGAAAATAGGCAATTTCATGCTGGAAGTGCCCGAATGATGCAATTTTTAGCTGGCCTTTGGGGCCGGTTTCTATTTACATTACGGCGATAAACGAGAAGAACACAAGCCATGCGCAAAACCTTGGAAAAACGAGGGCAAGGCGGTGCCATCGGATTGAGCAGGAGCCCGATATGTTTAAGAAAATAGTTTTACTCACAACGCTGACCATGACGGGGCTGACCATGACGGGCTTGCCACTGGCCGCCCAAGAGCTGGCGATGGTTGATTCCGAAACCGATTGGAGCGTTTATGTGGCCGATAGCCCAAAAGAATGCTTCATCATTTCCAAACCCACCACATGGTCGGCCCAGCGTGATGGCCAAGCCGTAACGGTGCGCCGTGGCGATATCCGGTTTTATATCTCGATCATCCCCGGAGAGCAGATCACCAACGAGCCTGCATTTCTGGCCGGTTATCCGCTAAAGCAGGATGTGCCGCTGGAAATCAAGATCAAGGATACCACGGTTGCGCTCTATCCGAATGCGGAGATCAACCCCGAATATGCATGGCCGCGCCCCGAAGATGATTCAGGTTTGCTGGCCGCCATGCGCGGCGGGGCAGAGGCCATTATTGTTGGTCAATCCGCACGCGGCACGATCACCACAGATACCTTTTCCCTGATCGGCTTCACCGCCGCTTTCGAAAAAGCCAAAGAGCTGTGCGCGCCTTGATCGCTTGAATAAAGGGTTGCCGATGTTTGCCAGAAATCTCCTTGCTACTATGGTATTTGCTATCGGGCTATCCGGGCCGGAATTTGCCGTGCAGGCGCAAAATACCGAGGCTTCCGGCACCTTTCGGGATTGGAGCTATTTTGTGATCGCCGAGCCAAGGGAATGTCTGGTTGCCAGCGCGCCGCGCAGCTGGACCGTAACCCAAAATGGCGAGACGGTAACGGCGCAGCGCGGCGATATCCGGTTTTATATTTCTATCCTTCCGGGCGAAAATACCACTGGCGTGCCGTCCTTCGGGGCGGGCTATCCGCTGGCGCAAAGCGAACAGGTAGAGATGAAAATAGACGGCACCACCTTTTATCTGCTGCCCAATGCCAATACGGATACCGGCTTTGCCTGGGCGCAGGCCGAGGATGATAGCCGCATCATTGCCGCCATGCAGGGCGGGGCCGAGGCCACGATTATCGGCCAATCGGCGCGCGGCAAGGTGACCACCGATAATTTCTCGCTTTTCGGCTTTACCGCCGCCTATAAAAAAGCCCAGGAGCTGTGCCAATAGCGCCTCTGGCAAGTGCCGCATAATAAAGCTACACTATGGCGCTTCCTGCCCGCGCGGGGGGCGCTATTATTTTTAAGGATCCACCATGACCGCGCTAACCCCCGAAACCCGCGTGATGCCGCGCATCGAGCCCCCTGCCGAGCGGCTTTCATTACTGGGCCTGACCCGCGACGCCATGCGCGAAGCCCTGATCAATATCGGTACCCCCGAGCGGCAGGCCAAAATGCGGACCAGCCAGCTATGGAGCTGGATCTATCAAAAAGGTGCCGAGGATTTTGGCGTGATGACCAACCTCGCCAAAGATTTCAGGGCCGAGCTGGAGGCGCATTTTACCGTCGCGCGCCCCGAGATCACCACCTTGCAGGTCAGTCAGGATGGCACCCGCAAATACCTGCTGAAAATCGCCGGCGGCCATGAGGTCGAGGCGGTGTATATCCCCGATGAAAATCGCGGCACGCTGTGTATTTCCAGCCAGGTGGGCTGCACGCTGAATTGCAGCTTTTGCCATACCGGCACCCAAAAGCTGGTGCGCAATCTTAGCGCCGGAGAGATCGTGGCGCAGGTGATGGTGGCACGCGATGATCTGGATGAATGGCCCGAAGACGGCACCCCGCGCGAGGGCCGCAGGCGCATCACCAATGTGGTGCTGATGGGCATGGGCGAGCCGCTTTACAATTTCGAAAACGTGCGCGACGCGATGCATATCGTGATGGATAATGAGGGCATTTCGATCTCTCGCCGCCGCATCACCCTTAGCACCTCGGGTGTGGTCCCCGAGATTCTGCGCGCGGGTGAGGAGATCGGCTGCCTGCTGGCGATCAGCTTTCACGCCACCACCGATGCGGTGCGCGATACCTTGGTGCCGATCAACAAAAAATGGAATATCGAAAAGCTGCTCGAGACGCTAAGAGCCTATCCGCGCCTGAGCAATTCCGAGCGCATTACCTTTGAATATGTGATGCTGAAGGATGTGAATGACAGCGATGATGACGCCCGCAGATTGGTGCGCTTGATCTCGGGCATTCCCGCCAAGATCAATCTCATCCCGTTTAATCCATGGCCGGGCAGCCCTTATGTGCGCTCCAGCTGGGGGCGGATCGAGGCTTTTGCCGAGATTGTCAATGAAGCCGGCTATGCCAGCCCCGTGCGCACCCCGCGCGGCGAGGATATTATGGCCGCCTGCGGGCAGCTTAAATCCGCCAGTGAAAAACAGCGCAAAAGCGCCAGAAAAGGAGCCACGGCATGAAACTATTCAGATTCGGAGAAATCGGCGAGGAAAAAGCCGGAATAGTCGCGGGTGATGGCAGCTTGCGCGATGCCTCGGCCCATGTGGCGGATATATCAGTGGCGGCGCTTGAGGCCCTCTCCGCGCTTGAGCCGATGGATTTGCCAATGGTGCCAGCAGGCGCGCGGCTCGGGGCCTGCCTTGCGGGCGCGCCGAATTTCTATTGCATCGGGCTGAATTATAGCAAGCACGCCGCCGAATTTGATGCCCCAGCGCCGAAAGCGCCTATTCTGTTTTCCAAGGCGACCTCGAGCTTTGCCGGCCCCAATGACGATCTGCACCTGCCGCCCGAGGCCAAAAAGACCGATTGGGAGGTGGAGCTGGGCGTGGTGATTGGCCGCGAGGCTTACCGC
>WFUK01000002.1 GCA_015485015.1 Paracoccaceae bacterium
GCATGGGTCATATAAACCTCGCCCCGCACCTCCAAAA
Organism: Paracoccaceae bacterium; assembly: GCA_015485015.1. Taxonomy (GTDB): domain Bacteria; phylum Pseudomonadota; class Alphaproteobacteria; order Rhodobacterales; family Rhodobacteraceae; genus UBA3077. Next base: position 38 of record WFUK01000002.1, read on the forward strand.
GCTCGGGCGCATCGCTGATTTTGGCCGGAATGCCCGCCACAAAGCGCGCATTGGCGGTAACGTCTTCGCCGATCGCGCCATCGCCCCGGGTGGCGGCGGATATCAGCTTGCCGTTTTCATAGCGTATCGAGAGCGACAGCCCGTCGATTTTGGGTTCGGCGGTATATTCGATCGGTGGCTCGATCGAGAGGAATTTGCGCACCCGCTGATCAAAATCCTGCACGTCTTCAGCGGTGAAAGCATTGCCGAGCGAGAGCATTGGCACCGAATGGCGGATTTTGGCAAAGCCCGATTGCACCGGCGCGCCGATTTTATTGGAGGGGCTATCGGCGGTTTTCAGGTCGGGAAAGCGCCGCTCGATCTCGGCCAGACGGGCTTTTAGCGCGTCATAGGCGGCATCGTCGAGAATCGGGTCGTCATTTTGATAATAGGCCAAATCGGCCATCGCCATTTTACCGGCAACTTCTGCTAGCTCTGCTTTGGCGGCTTCTTTATTGGCTGGTATTTGCATCGGCCCGTCCCTCTGGTCTTTTTAGAGAAATAGGCCGAATTCAGCTAGACAGCAATAGGTTGCGGTTCTTCCACCGCCACCGGCTCACGCAAAACATAGCCCCGGCCCCAGACGGTTTCGATATAATTTTCGCCATTCAGCTCGTTGGAGAGCTTTTTACGCAGCTTGCAGATAAATACATCGATGATCTTCAGCTCGGGCTCGTCCATACCGCCATAAAGGTGGTTGAGAAACATTTCCTTGGTCAAGGTGGTGCCTTTGCGCAGGCTCAACAGCTCGAACATCTGGTATTCCTTACCGGTCAAATGCACCGGCCGCCCATTGGCCTCCACGGTTTTGGCGTCAAGATTAACCACAATATTTCCGGTTGTAATCAGCGATTGCGCATGGCCCTTGGAGCGCCGGACAATCGCATGGATGCGCGCGACCAGTTCTTCGCGGTGAAACGGCTTGGTCATATAATCATCGGCGCCAAAGCCGAAGCCCTTGATCTTGTTTTCGGTGTCATCCATGCCGGAAAGGATCAGAATCGGGGTGTCGATCTTGGCGAGGCGAAGCTGGCGCAACACCTCGTGCCCGTTCATATCCGGCAGATTAATGTCGAGCAAAATCAAATCGTAATCGTAAAGCTTACCGAGATCGATTCCCTCTTCACCAAGATCAGTGGCATATACATTCAGATTCGCGCTGGCCAGCATCATTTCGATGCTTTTAGAGGTCATCGGATCATCTTCAATAAGCAGAATTCGCATGGGTTATCCTTTTTTTAGCCATCCCCTAGTAACGAGGTTAACCATTACCCAAAATGGTTAACCAAAAGTTACGTATGCGTAAACTTTATCCGATATCGCTAAAGTTGTCTATACTCTTGCAGCTTGGTGACCCGCAATCCGCCGCGGCCATGGCTGGTCATGGAGCGCACCCAGCTATCAAATTCCTCACCCGAAAGGCCATACATTTCCATGGCTTCCTCGCGGCTGATCATGCCCGCCGCCACGGCCGTAACCACAGTTGCCTTGCGCCGCGCCACCCAGCGCATGGTTTTCACCGATGGCAGGTCGGATCTCGATAAGATGGTTCCATCGGGCAGCGCCACATAGGCCGGCCCCTTTTGTCGTCTGATATACATATTCCCTCACAAGTATTGTTCCCACATCCCGACCTTGCGCCGTGGGGCTTAACGAAGTATGAAACCGGTTCAGCCAAGTGCTTAAAATTCACTTATATTGTGAGCTAAATCGTGCGGAATACGTCTCAAAACACCCTCAATAGCCTTGGTTTTGCCAAGCCCCCCAGCGAAACCCGTGTGGTGGTTGCGATGTCGGGCGGGGTGGATAGCTCCGTGGTGGCGGCCATGCTTTCGCGAGAAGGCTATGACGTGGTCGGCGTCACGCTTCAGCTTTATGATCACGGGGCGGCGCTGGCGAAAAAGGGCGCGTGCTGTGCGGGGGCGGATATCCATGATGCCCGCCGTGTGGCCGAGGATATGGGCTTTCCGCATTATGTGCTGGATTACGAGAATATTTTCAAGGATGCGGTGATTGACGAATTCGCCGATGCCTATCTGGCGGGGTCTACCCCGGTGCCGTGTATTCGCTGCAACGAGCGGGTGAAATTTCAGGATCTGCTGGCCACGGCCAAGGATCTGGGCGCGGATTGCATGGCCACGGGGCATTATATCCAGCGCAAAATGGGCAAAAACGCTCCCGAACTGCACCGCGCCGCCGATTTCGAGCGCGACCAGAGCTATTTTCTATTCTCCACCACCCCCGCGCAGCTGGACTATCTGCGCTTTCCGCTCGGGCATCTGATATCCAAAGCCGAAACCCGCGCGCTTGCCTCCGAATTCGGGCTTTCCGTGGCCGATAAGCCCGATAGTCAGGATATCTGCTTTGTGCCCAATGGTTCTTATGCCGATGTGATCGAAAAGCTGCGGCCGGGGGCGGCGGAGCCGGGGGATATTGTGGATTTGGACGGCAAGGTGCTGGGCCAGCATAAGGGCGTGCTGCGCTATACCATTGGCCAGCGGCGGGGCTTGGGCATTGGCGGCGGGGATCCGCTCTATGTGATCAAGCTTGATGCGGATCTGCGCCAAGTGGTGGTTGGCCCGCCCGAGGCGCTGAAAACCCGCGTGGTGAGGCTCAAGGAGATCAACTGGTTGGGGGATGCCCCGATTTCGGACGCGCCGGTTGAGGGCTGGGAGATATTGGTAAAAGTGCGCTCGACCCGCCCGCCGATTCCGGCGCGGCTGTTTCCGGCTGCGGATGGCACGGCGCGGGTCGAGCTTTTGCAGGCCGAGGCCGGGGTTTCGCCGGGGCAGGCTTGTGTGTTTTATGCGCCCGAGGGCAGCCGTGTGCTGGGTGGCGGGTGGATCTTTGATTAGGCTATTGGTGGGGTAGAACCCCACCCTACGTTTTTTTCATCTCGCGCGGGCGCACTAGCGCTACCCCGACCAGCATCAGCCCCATCGCGGCCCAAACCCATATCGAGTAACTTTCCCCGAGAAATACCATCGAGATCAGCACGCCCCAGCCTGTCACGAGGTAAGCCACTTGCGACGAAAAAACCGGCCCCGCGCGGTGGATCAGCCAGACATAGAGAATATAGGCCACGATATTCAGCACCGCCCCCGCAGGGATTGCCCATTCCGGCGCGCCCCATGGCTGGAGCGGGTCAATCCATTGCCCGGTAACCAGCGCCAGCGGCAAGGCGCAGGCCAGCGCAATAATCGTAGCGCCAAATAGCGTCTGCGTTGCGTCCAGCCCGCGCTCGCCCATATAGGTCAGGAAATTTCCCTCCAGCCCGTATAGCAGCGGCGCGATCGCCATTAGCAACACAAACCAGAATTTGGAAGGGTCCGGCAGACTCGCCTCGGGACCAATAAGCAAAAGCAAAGCCATAGCGCCGCTCAGCGCCCCGATCAGGCGCAGCCAGTTAAAGCGCTCAAAGCCCATAAGCAGGGCAACGGGCATCGAAAATAACGGCACCAGCGCAATCAGGATCGAGATAACCCCCGCCGGCAATTCAGCGCTGGCGGTATAGGAGAAAAAATTCGGCAGCACCGTGCCCAGCAGCGCCACGCCCACATAGATCGGCAGGTTTTTGCGGGTGAAATTCAAACGCTTGCCCCGCAGCAGCAAAAACGCCGCCGACAGCGCAATGCCAATTACCATCTGCCAAACCATGATGCCAAAAGGCTTATACCCCGTGGAAACCGCAATCTTGGTAATCGGAAATACTGCGCCCCAAATCAGCCCCATAAAGACCAGCACGCCGTAATTCAGGATGTTTTTCATAAAGGCGATGGCCCGTGCTGCTGGAGCAATCCGCCGATTCGCACCGGTTCTATACGGGTGGCTTTGCCGTTTTCTGTCTCGATATAGGCCCCCGAAAGCGTGGCCTCGCCGGTGGCGGGGGTAAAGCGGCCCTTGCCCATGCCGGTGATAAAGCGCCGCATTGGCTCTAGCGGCTCCATACCGATCACCGAGTTATAATCGCCACACATGCCCGCATCGGTCAGGCAGGCGGTGCCTTTTTCCAATATCCGCGCATCGGCGGTGGGCACATGGGTATGGGTGCCAACCACCAGAGAGGCCCGCCCATCCAGCCAATGCCCCATGGCCATTTTTTCCGACGTTACCTCGGCATGAAAATCAACAATCACCGCATCCGCCCCCTGCCCCAATGGCGCGGCTTTTAGCGCGGCATCCAGGATGGAAAACGGGTCCGAAAATGGCCGCTTCATAAAGACCTGTCCCAAAGCCTGCGCCACAAAAACCTTTTGGCCGGTTTTGGTGCTAAACAGCCGCGCCCCCATGCCCGGCGCGGATTTGGCAAAATTCAGCGGGCGGATGATGCGCGGCTCGGCCTCGATAAATTTCAGCATATCGCGCTGGTCAAAAGCATGATCGCCAAGGGTGATCAC
>WFUK01000003.1 GCA_015485015.1 Paracoccaceae bacterium
CCTTATTTCCCTGCTGAGCAGCGCACCAATTTCCGAAGATACCCTGATCCGGGACTCCGGCCTATCCACCCCGCAAGCCATGGAGCAGATCTTCGAGCTGGAGCTGGCAGGAGAGATTATCCGCCATCCCGGCGGGGCGCTATCCAAAGCCGTGTAGCCCTGCACCGGCTGACGCTTTCGCCAAGGTTAAAGCGCGGCGCGGACCCGCCCTCTCCCCATACCATCCGGCAAACGCGCCGCATCGGGGCAGCAAGGCTTTGACCTCGCGGCTCCATCCTCCTAGCGTGGGCAAAAACCACGGAGCCGATATGACTGATTCCATCACCACCCACCAAGCCGCCGATGATGCCCGCAACCAGAGCATCAAGATTTATGTGAACGGCAATATCGTGCCGCGCGAACAAGCCGTGGTCTCGGTCTATGATAGCGGTTTTATGCTCGGGGATGGCATCTGGGAGGGGCTTCGCCTTTATAACGGCCAATGGGCCTTTCTGGACGAGCATATCGACCGGCTGTTTTCAGCCGCCCTCGCGCTTGATCTTGATATCGGGCTTTCGCGGGAAGGCGTGATCCACGCGCTCAACGCCACCCGCGAAGCCAATAACATGACCACCGACACCCATGCCCGCCTGATGATCACCCGAGGGGTAAAAACCCGCCCTTTCCAGCATCCCGCCCTGTCGCAATCCGGCCCGACCATGGTGATTATCTGCGAGCATTCCACCCCCTCGATCCCCCGCCCGATCCGCCTCGCCACCGTGCCGCATATGCGCGGCCTGCCCATGACCCAGGACCCCAAGCTCAATTCCCACTCCAAGCTGAATTGCATCCTTGCCTGCATCGCCGCCGAAAAAGCCGGCGCAGACGAGGCCCTGATGCTGGACATTAACGGCTTTGTAAATACCACCAATGCCTGCAACTTTTTCATCGTGCGCAAGGGCGAGGTATGGACCAGCACCGGCGATTATTGCATGAACGGCATCACCCGCCAAAAGGTGATCGATCTTTGCCGCGCCAATGATATTCCGGTTTTCGAGCGCAATTTCTCGCTGGTCGATACCTATAGCGCCGACGAGGCCTTCCTTACCGGCACATTCGGGGCGCAAACGCCGGTGGCCAGCCTTGATGGGCGACAAATCGGCAGCGGCGCGCTTGGCCCGCTCACCCGCCGCCTGCGCGGGCTATATAAAACGCTTATCGAGCAGGAAACCGCCTGATGCGGATCGCGATGTGGTCCGGCCCGCGCAATCTTTCAACCGCGATGATGTATAGCTTTGGCAATCGCACCGATTGCGCGGTGTGGGACGAGCCGTTTTATGCCGCCTATCTGGCCAAAACCGGCCTGAACCACCCGATGCGCCGCGAAATCCTAGCCGCTGGCGAAACGGACCCCGCGCTTGTGGCCAAGCGTTGCAGCGGCGATGCGCCCGAAGGCAAACCGCTGTTTTACCAAAAGCATATGACCCACCATCAGCTACCGGATTTTCCGCAAGACTGGCTTTCCGGCATGACCCATGTGTTTTTGATCCGGGACCCCGCCCGCGTGATTGCCAGCTATCAAGCCAAGCGGGAAAACCCGACCCTGGACGATATCGGATTTCGCCAGCAAGCCGAAATTTATGCCCGTGTCGGGGCGGGGGCTGTGGTTTTGGATAGCGACGATCTGCTGCGCGCCCCTGAAGCGGCGCTGCGGGCGTTATGCGAGGCTATTGATATCCCCTTTCAGCCCGCCATGCTGCACTGGCCCAAAGGCGGGCATAAAGACGATGGCGCATGGGCGCCGCATTGGTATGGCGCGGTTTGGCAAAGCGAGGGGTTTTCCAGCACCCCATCGTCCTTGCCGCAGCTTTCGGAGCAAAACGAGGCCTTGCGCGCCAAAGCCGCGCCCTATTTCCAAGCGCTCTCGACTGACAAGCTTACTTTTTAACGCAAAAAGCCCCCGCGCTGGCGGAGGCTTTTCATTTTTATAGGGGGTGGCTTATTCCGCCAAGGCCAGCGCCACAAATCGGCCAGAGCCGCCCGAGCGCACCAGCAGCAGGATCGAGCGCCGTCCGGCATCCCGCGCCGCTTCGATGCGGTCCACCACATCTTTTGGCCGGCTCACCGGATTTTGCGATACTTCTACAATCACATCCCCCGGGCGCAGGCCTTTTTGCGCCGCTTGCGAGCCTTCCGCCACTTCCAGCACAACTACGCCTTCGGCTTCCCCTTCGATCATAAACCGCTCGCGGTAGGTGTCGGTTAGCTGACCCAGCAACAAGCCCTGGATCTCGAATTGCGGCGCTTCTTGCGGCACAATTTGCTGGTTGCCTTCCGCCGAAGCCATCAGCGCCTCTTCCAGCCGACCAAGGGTCACAAGCAGTGTTTGCGTGCCACCATCGCGAAAGATCACCACGCGCACGGTTTCGCCCACCGGCGCCAAAGCCACCAGCCGCACCAGCTCTCGGTTATCCGATACCGGCTGGCCGTCAAAGCTGAGGATCACATCCCCCGCTTCAATGCCGCCATCCGCAGCCGGACCACTTGGCACATCCGTCACCAGCGCACCGGCAACCTCGTCCAGCCCGATCGCGTCAGCGATATCGGGGGTGACATTTTGAATGCGCACCCCGAGCCAGCCACGGCGGGTTTCGCCATATTGCTCAAGCTGTTGCACCACGCCGGATACCACATTGGAGGCCATCGAAAAGCCGATCCCGATCGAGCCGCCGCTGGGGGAGAGAATGGCGGTATTTACCCCGACCACTTCGCCTTGCATATTAAACAGCGGACCACCGGAATTGCCCCGGTTGATCGCCGCATCGGTCTGGATGAAATCATCATAAGAGCCGGAAAGCGTGCGGCCACGGGCCGAAACGATACCCGCAGATACCGAAAACCCCTGCCCGAGCGGATTGCCAATGGCCAATACCCAATCCCCCACACGCATATCGTCGGAATTGCCGAAATTCACAAATGGCAACGGCCCTTCGGCCTCGACCTTGAGCAAGGCCAGATCGGTGCGCGGGTCGGTGCCGACCACGGTAGCGGGCAGCTTTTCACCGCTGCGTAGCTCGATTTCGATTTCGTCTGCGTCTTTAATCACGTGGTTATTGGTTACCACATAGCCGTCTGCCGAAATGATAAAGCCCGAGCCAAGCGCCGTGCCGCGTCGCTCTGGTGGGGGATTATCGCCTCGATTGCGGTCGGTGAACTCGCGAAACAGATCGTCAAAAGGCGAGCCTTGCGGCACATTCAGGCCGTCTCCGCCCCGGTTCAGAATGGTCGAGGTAGTGATATTTACCACAGCGGGGCTTACCTGCTCGGAAAGGTCCGCAAAGCTATTGGGCATGTTTTGCGCCCGCAGGGTTTGCGCGGCAGCCAGCATCATGGCAAAGCTCGCGAGTAGCAAAAGCATCATCCGATTGGCCTGCGCCACCGGTTTTGCCAGTGTTCTAATTTGGTTCAATGATCTATCCTCCAAATAATTGCATCATAAAAGGGCAATCGCCCCGATGCCGTGATAAATGTAACGTATGCGCGCGGGCTTCAAGGCATCGGCCCACCCATAAATTCAACAACTTGTGAATTAGGCTGATTATCGCCGCACCTGCACCTGCAACGCAACCTTTATCGGCAACAACCAGCCCAGCTCATGGCAACACAAACGAAAAAGGGGCCAGTGCAAGCACCAGCCCCTATTGTATCAACCCTCGTTTTGAGGGGTTTTGGCTTTGTTATTGTCCGGCCGCCGTGCCTGACGGGTCGTTGAAGTAATTGAAGAACGGGCTGTTGGGCG
>WFUK01000004.1 GCA_015485015.1 Paracoccaceae bacterium
ACCGCGTTATCAGCCGGCTATTGCTGGGGCCGGGGGCGGGCATTCGGCGGGCTGAATCCGAAGTCTCCCTTGATTTTGATAAATTCAACCTCGAAGCCGCTTATGTCTTTCTCGCAGCCGATGTGGTGGCTGATTCTCCGATTGACCGTTCCGAGGGCACCATTGCCGCCAATTACATTTTTTCCGACAATTGGCAGTCCAATATCGAATTGCGGCGCGATTTGCTGGCAAATCAGAACATTTATGGCGAGATCGGGGTGAGATATAACAGCGAATGTATCGAAGTGGCGGTTTCTCTCTCGCGTCGCTTCACAACATCGAATAATGTTCCCCCTGATACCAAAATTGATGTATCAGTTAAATTGGCCGGATTCGGCGCTGGGTCAACCAGCCGGGATGGCTCAAGTTCGTGCATGCAAGAGCAGTAATAATGAGGGCAGTTCCATGGTTTGGCTGGTAAAACGTATTTCACTCATCGGCGCTTTGATCGCGGGGTTGGCCTTGCCGGCCTTCTCGCAAGGGGCCTATTCGGTCGCTTACCGCGTTAATCAGGGTGTGATTTCCAACTATGACATTTCCCAGCGCGTCAAGCTTTTTCGCGCCCTTGGGGATAACCGCCCCAACGCCCGCCAAAACGCAATCGATGCCTTGATTGATGATCGGCTAAAGGCCGAAGCGGCGCAAAATTTCGGGATCGCGATCGATCAAGCCACCCTTGCGCGCTCGATTGAAAACTATGCCCAGCAGCGCAATCTAAGCGCCCAACAGCTAATGTCCAAATTGCGCGGTGGCGGTGTGGCGCGGGAAAGCTTTGAAGAGTTCCTGTCGGTTTCTCTGGTCTGGAATAGCCTGCTGCGCGGCCGTTTCGGGGATCAGGCCCAGCCTTCCGAGATTGATCTGAATGCCCAGCTGAATACCTATGCGGTGTCGAGCGCCACCACCATTCAGCTTGGCGAAATCGTCCTGCCTTATCTGGGCCGTGGCCAAGATGCGACCGTGGCTTTGGCGACGCAAATCGTCAGCCAAGTGCGCGGTGGTGAAAGCTTTACCAAGCTCGCGCGACAATATTCACAATCCGCCACCGCCGCCGATGGCGGGGTGATCGGCTGGGTATCGCCCAATCGCTTGCCGCCGCAAATCGCGGCATCTGTGCGCGGTCTTGGCCGTGGTCAGGTCGCCGAACCTATCTATATCCCTTCCGGCATTGTGATCATCGCGGTGCTGGATGCACGCACGGTTTCCCAACAGATCGAAGTTCCGGTCAGTGTGAAACTCACCTACGCTGAACTGATCATCCCCTTCGCCACCGGCGGTGCCTCTGATGCTGCCACGCAAGCCAACCGCCTGCGCCGCTCGCTTGATGGCTGCCGTGGTCTGGAAGCCCGCGCTGCGGATTACGCACAGGGCAGCGGTGTGTTTGGTCCGGCGTCGCTTGGCAATATCGATACCGATATCGGCTTGGCGCTGGCGCGGCTGGACCCGCGCGAAAGCACGGTTTTGCAAAGTGGTAATGCGCTTCGGGTGCTGGTGCTGTGTGATCGGGTGTCTGAAATGAGCGTCGAGGGGCGCGATGCGTTGCGCAATCAGCTTTTCTCCAGAAACCTTGCTGCACTATCCGAGGGCTATCTGCTGGAACTCCGCCGAAATTCGATCATCACCCCGCAATGAGCCTCGAGCAGCTTCCACCGCTACGACAGGTGATCGAAACCCACGGGCTGGCCGCGCGCAAATCCCTTGGGCAAAACTTCCTGCTTGACCTGAACCTGACCGGAAAAATCGCCCGCCAAGCCGGAGATTTAACCGCGCATGACGTGTTGGAAATCGGGCCGGGTCCCGGTGGTTTAACCCGGGCATTATTGCTGGAAGGCGCGCGCAAAGTGGTGGCGGTGGAGGCCGATGCCCGCTGCCTGCCGGCGCTAGAGGAAATATCCGCCGCCGCGCCGGATCGGCTGGAGCTGCATCACGGCGACGCGTTGAAGCTCGACCCGCTACCCACGCTGACCGCCCCGGTCGCGGTGGTGGCCAATCTGCCCTATAATATCGGCACCGAGCTTTTGGTGCGCTGGCTTACCCCGGCAAACTGGCCGCCAAAATGGGATAGCCTCACCCTGATGTTTCAGCGCGAAGTGGCCGAGCGCATTGTCGCCACGCCCGGTAGCAAAGCCTATGGCCGGCTGGCGGTCTTGGCGCAGTTTCGCTGCGAGGCGCGGATATGTTTTGAGCTGCCGCCACAAGCTTTCAGCCCGCCGCCCAAGGTGACCTCGGCGGTGGTGCATATCACCGCCCTGCCCGCGCCGCGCTTTGCGGCCAATCCGAAAATATTGTCTGAAGTGGTTGCGCGGGCCTTTAACCAGCGGCGCAAAATGCTGCGCGCCAGCCTGAAGGGGCTGCTGCCCGATATGGCCGAAGTGCTGACCAGCATTGGTATTGATCCGCAGCGCAGGGCCGAAACCGTATCCTTGCAGGAATTTTGTGCCTTGGCCGAAGCGGTGCAAAACGCCCGCCGCGCCGGTTAAGCCGCTTATTCCACCCCTTGAGGCGCGGCTTCGCTTACCGCAGGCTTGCGGGTGCGCGGGCGGGATTTCCGCCGTGGGGGTTTGTTTTCCGGGGTTTCTACAAGGTTTCCGCTTTCGGCAGGCTCCGGCTGGGCTGCGGGTTCCGGCTCGGTCACGGCCGCAGCTTCGCTCACGGCTTGCGGCGGCTGGGCGGCTTGCTGCTGGGCGCGCTGCTCGTTGCGCTGGCGCTGCTGCTCGGCTTGCTCGGCCTGACGGGCGGAATGCTCGGCCTGCTTTTTGGCTTGCTCTTGCTGGGCTACGGCCAACATGCGCGAATAATGTTCGGAATGCTGCATAAAGCTTTCCGCCGCCACACGATCGCCCGAGAGCTGGGCATCGCGCGCCAGCTGGGTGTATTTTTCGACGATCTGCTGCGGGGTGCCGCGCACCTTACCCTCGGGACCTGCGGAATCAAAAACGCGATTCACAATATTGGCGTTATTATTGGGGTTTTGCTGGCGACGATTGCCACCTTTATTGCGCGAGCGCGATTTATTGGAAGGTCTCATGTTTTGGTTTTATCCTTATCGGCGCTTCCAAGCTCTTGGCTTGGAAATTCTGGGTATTAGCCGCCCGATGTTCGATTACAAATCTGCGCTTAAATGGAGAGCCCGTGGTTCAATCCTTGCAGGTAGGCTATATTAGCTCATGTTTCGGATAAAAAACAAGTCTTTTCAGATGTTTTATCGATCTTTCTTTCTAAATAGCGACCACACGGTCTCTGCCCTCAAGGTCCTTTAATACCTTTGGTTGAGTAAAGCCGGCGCGGGTAAATATTTCGCAAACATCATTCGCTTGCTCATATCCGATCTCGAAAAAGGCCCGTCCATTCGGGGCCAGCCGCTCGCCCAGCCCCGCCGCGATAATGCGGTAAGCCTCCAGCCCGTCCCCCCCGGGGGTGAGCGCCAGATGCGGCTCCCAATCCCGAACTTCGGGGGCGAGGTTTTCCATTTCGGCCTCGGAAATATAGGGCGGATTGCTGACGATCAGATCAAAGCGCCCCGAAACCCCGCTCAGCCAGTTCGCCTCGACAAATCGCAGCCGGTCCGCCACCCCGATCCGGCCCGCATTGCGCCGCGCCATATCCAGAGCGGCGGGGCTGATATCGGTCGCCACCCCCATCGAATTTGGCGATTCTGCCAGCAGGCTGATCACAATCGCGCCGCTACCGGTGCCAAGATCCAGCACATTGTCAAACGGCTGCTCCAGCGCGGCAGATATCAGCGTTTCGGTATCGGCGCGCGGGTCCAGCACGTCTGAATTGACCATAAAATCATGATTCCAGAAGCTGCGCTTGCCGATGATATGCGATACCGGCTGGTGCAGGCTGCGCACCGCGATCACCCGATCAATACCATAAAGCGCCGATTGCTTCAGTGGTTCATCGAGCTTAGCGATCAGCGCGGCCTGATCGACCTCCAGCACATATGCCAGCAATATTTGCGCATCCCGCGCCGCGCCCTCGATACCGGCGGCCGATAGCATCATGGTGGCGCGCTCCAGCGTCGAGCGAACGCTCTCGCTCATATCGAAAGCTCCGATAGGCGGTCGGCCTGATCGGCGGCGGTGAGACCGTTAATGATCTCGTCCAGATCGCCTTGCAGAATTTGATCGAGCTTATAAAGCGTGAGGTTGATCCGGTGGTCGGTTACCCGCCCTTGGGGGTAATTATAGGTGCGGATACGCTCGGATCGATCGCCAGAGCCAACCTGCCCTTTGCGCGCGTCGGAGCGCTCGTCATCGAGCTTTTGCCGCTCCATATCATAGAGCCGCGCGCGCAGCACCTGCATGGCTTTCGCGCGGTTGCGGTGCTGGGATTTTTCAGAGCTGGTGACGACAATGCCAGTGGGCAGGTGGGTGATGCGCACGGCGGAATCGGTAGTATTCACATGCTGACCACCGGCGCCGGAGCTGCGCATGGTATCGATGCGGATATCGGTGCCGGGGATGTCGATATCCACCTCCTCGGCCTCGGGCAGCACCGCCACCGTCGCCGCCGAGGTATGCACCCTGCCCCCGCTTTCCGTCGTCGGCACCCGCTGCACCCGATGCACGCCGCTTTCGAATTTCAGCCTTGCATAAACACCTTTGCCATTCACATTGGCGATGATTTCTTTATAGCCGCCAATTTCGGTTGGGCTTTCCTCGACAATCTCCAGCTTCCAGCCGTTATTCTCGGCCAGGCGCTGATACATGCGCAAAAGATCCGCCACAAATAGCGCGGCTTCATCACCACCGGTGCCGGCGCGCAGCTCCATGATGGCGGGCTTTTCGTCGGCTTTATCCTTGGGCAGCAGCGAGAGCATCACCTGATGCTCGGCTTCGGGCAGGGTTTTATTGAGGCTTTGCAGTTCCTCCTCGCCCAGCTCTTTCATCTCGGGGTCCGCCAGCATTTCCTCGGCCTCGGCCTTGTCGGCCAGCATTTGCCGATAGGTATCGATCTGCTCGACCACCGATTTCAGGTCGGAATATTCCTTGGATAAAGACGCCAGTTCAGAGACCTCGGCCCCCTCATTCAGCTTGGCTTCGACAAAGGCAAAGCGCTGGCGGATTTGCTCCAGTTTTTCTTCAGGGATCATGATTATTCTTCAAACGAGCTAAGGGATTGCAGCCAAAGGTCAACCCGCGCCTTGTTCACCCCCATATCGCCATAGCCATAGCGGGAGCGGGAATAGAGCGCCATGGTAGAGCCGCCATCCTCGAAGTCAATGAATTTAACCGAGATGTAATCGGGCATGCGCAGGGTCGGGGTGCGCTGCACATAGGTCATCCAGCCCTCGGCGGGGCTGCCCGCCAGCCGCAAGGCACTGGGCTGGGTTAGCACAAATTCGTCAAATGCCTGCGCCATTACCGCAGCGGGCGCGGTATAAATCGGGGCTTCAAGATCAACCGTCGCGCCGACCATGCTTTGCGGCGCTACATAATAGGTGTTGGGCGAAACCGGGCGGGTGATGGTGAAGGGATCCACATGCCATTCATCGGGATTATGGCTCACGGTGGCCACTCGCACAAAAAGCGCGCCGATGATGAATACCACCGCCAAGATCATATATATCGCCATACGTTGCATTATTTCCCTTCCTCGATCCGTATTGCCCGCGCCTCGACCAGCTCCACTATATGCTCGATCATCGCCTCGTTGCCGAGCTTGTGATCCTGCTTTCCTGCCACATAAACCATGCCGGAGCCAGCACCGCCACCGGTGAAGCCGACATCTGTCATCAACGCCTCGCCGGGACCATTCACCACGCAGCCAATAATGCTGAGGCTGATCGGCGTGCGCACATGCTCCAACCGCTGCTCCAGCGCCTCGACGGTTTTGATTACGTCAAACCCCTGCCGCGCGCAAGACGGGCAAGAGATAATGTTGACGCCGCGATGCCGCAGCCCCAGTGATTTCAGGATCTCGAATCCGGCCTTTACCTCGCGCACCGGATCCGCCGAAAGCGATACCCGCAAGGTATCGCCAATACCGGCCCATAGCAGAGAACCAAGACCAATCGCGCTTTTTACCGTGCCGGATACCAGCCCGCCCGCTTCGGTAATGCCCAAATGGATCGGCGCATCCGTGGCCTCTGCCAAACCCTGATAGGCGGCGGCGGACATAAATACATCCGAAGCCTTCACGCTGATTTTGAAATTGTCAAAATTGTTATCGAGCAAAATCCGGATATGATCCAGCCCGCTTTCGATCATCGCGTCAGGGCAAGGCTCGCCGTATTTCTCCAGCAAATGCCGCTCAAGGCTGCCCGCATTCACCCCGATGCGGATCGAGCAGCCATTATCCTTGGCCGCTGCTATTACCTCGCGCACGCGGTCTGGCGAGCCGATATTGCCGGGGTTAATGCGCAAGCAGGCCGCGCCCGCCTCGGCGGCTTCAACCCCGCGCTTATAATGGAAATGGATATCGGCCACCAAAGGCACCGGGCTTTCGCGCACGATCTCGGGGAAAGCCGCCGTTGCCGCTTCGTCCGGGCAGGAAACCCGCACAATATCCGCGCCCGCCTCGGCGCAGGCCTCGATCTGCGCCACGGTCGCGGCCACATCGGAGGTGATGGTATTGGTCATGGTTTGCACGGTGATCGGGGCATCGCCGCCAACAGGCACATTCCCCACCATGATCTGGCGGCTTTTGCGGCGCTCGATATCGCGCCATGGTCGGATTGGATTATGGGTCATACCGGCTGTGGATGCTCTTTTCAGGTTATTGGCAATATAGCAGATCTAGGAAAGGATCAGATAGCATAGCCGGTAAAGCAAAAATTATTCATTAACCAATGCAGCGGCGCGCGTTAGCTCCTCGGAAACCACCCGCATTTCGGCGGTCATCGTGCCCAAAGGCTCAAACCCCTCAACGATATCCGCCGCGGCCAAGGACACATTCCGCGCCACCCCGTTTGCGCCCCGCACCGGACCAAAAACCTCGCCATCGACCATCAAAAACAGCCAATCCGCATTGCCCGCGCGCAACGAAGCCACCTCGGCCCGGTTTGGCAGGGTGTATTCTTCGCCGGCTTGCAGGATTTTCTCAAACAGCACAGAGCCGTCCGCCGCACTCACCCGCACCCAGGCTTCTTTTTGGGCAAAAATACTCACCAGCGGCTGATGATCCACCACCCGAACCTGCGGCACACCCACCTCGACAGCAGCCTCTTCTGCCACCACAACTTCCGCCTGCGGCACCGGCTCCACAGGCTGGGCAAAGCTGCTCACCATCTGGCTGTCAATCGCGGCAATCGGACCATCACGCGGCGCAACGCGCGGCACGCTCAAGGCACCATCGCTATAAAGCCGGTTCATATCCATCGCCTGCTCGGTGGTGCGATCAAATGCACCACCCTCGATCGAGCTTGAAAAGCCGGCAACCTCGACATTATCCAGCACCATAGGGGATTGCTCGATCGGCGCTATATCCACCCGCTGAATATCCTTCAGCAAAGCCCAGCCACCAAAGATCAGGCCGGCGATCAAAGCCAGCAACACCAAAACCGGACCAAAAGCCGCCAGATTGATCGGATTGCGCCCGCTTGACGGATTGCCAAAAATCGGGTTAAAATCATTTACGGCGGAGGCGCTAATCGCGGAAACGCGGGTTTTCTCCGCCCCTTCGCGATGGCGGCCAAGATCCGCATGCGCGCCCTTGAAATTGGATTCCGCGCAAAACCGCGCATAGGTGGCTTCAGGGTCCAGCTCCAGATAGCGGGCATAAGAGCGCACATAGCCCGCCAGAAATCCGGTATTTTCAAAGACAGAAAGGTCACAATTTTCAATGGCGGCGATATAGGAAGCCTTGATCCGCAGGTCGCGCTGCACATCCAAAAGCGATTTGCCAAGGGTAGCGCGCTCACCGCGCAGCTCGTCGCCAAGACGCGCCTCGAATGAATCAAACCCTTGGAGGTTTTCGGTGGTTGTATCAGCGAACGTCACTGGCCTGCCCTTGTGTCTGCATTTCGACAACTGCTTTACGAATCACTTCTTACCGAAGTCTTAATTCGATAGTAACACTTAGGATAAGTTTAATATGGGATTTATATCTGTATGTCCAGCGACTTAAGCGGGAATGCGCTTATGATTAGCAGGCCACGGGCTGTCGCGCCAATTCGCATTGTTGCCACAGGTTGTCCAGCGCATGAACCAGCTCGTCCATCATGCCGCCATCATGCACCGGAGACGGGGTGAATCGCAGCCGCTCGGTGCCGCGCGGCACGGTGGGGAAATTGATCGGCTGCACATAAATTCCAAATTTATCAAGCAGGGAATCCGATAGCATTTTGCATTTTGCCGGATTGCCCACATGCACCGGCACAATATGGCTCGGGCTTTCCATCACCGGCAGCCCCATGGCTTTTAGCCGCAATTTCAATTGCTTGGCCGCTTCTTGCTGCTGCTCCCGCAGCTCGGCATGCTCTTTGAGATAGCGGATCGAAGCCGCCGCCCCCGCCAAAACCGCTGGCGGTAAAGAGGTGGTGAAAATAAATCCCGGCGCATAGGAGCGCACGGCATCCACCATTTTGGTCGAGGCCGCAATATAGCCCCCCATCACGCCATAAGCCTTGCCCAGCGTGCCGTTAATAATATCAATCCGCCCCGTCAGCCCCAGCTGCTCGGAAACCCCGCCCCCGCGCGCGCCATACATGCCC
>WFUK01000005.1 GCA_015485015.1 Paracoccaceae bacterium
ATCTCACAGAGCCGCGGCCATGCATAGGGGTGTTTTTGGCCGCGAAGATGGAATCCTTGTTGACAGCCCGGCATATCAGCGCCAATGCTGGGCAAAAGGGGAATGCGATGTGCCTGTCTCAGACGATCAGTTTTGCCGCCAGCGGCGTGCTTTTGGCCGGCGGGTTATATGCCAGTCATCGGGCCTGGGTGATTAATAAATCCTATCTGCCAGTGGCGCTGATGCCGGTTTTTGCCGGTTTGCAGCAATTTTCCGAGGGGTTTGTCTGGGCGGGTATGAACACTGGTGATCCTTCGCTTACCACCATGGCCGGGCTTTGGTTTATCTTTTTTACATGGTTCATGTGGCCGTTCTGGATCCCGCTCAGCGTTTATGTGCTGGAGCCGAAAAACAGTCGGCGCAAGCATCTGTTCTGGATCATTGCCTTGGCGGGGCTGGTTTACGGGCTGGTGCTGTTTGTGCCACATCTGATCAATCCGGAGTGGTTGGTCGTGGCCACCAATCAGGATTCGCTGACCTATGACGGCACGATGCTGCTGGATAACATCATCCCGCGCAAGGCCAGCAATGCGCTATATTTGTTGCTGATCATCATCCCGCCGCTGTTGTCGCGCTACAAGCATATCCGTTATTTTGGCATGTCGCTGATCGCCGTGGTCGGGATTGATTATTTCTTCCTCAGCTATGCCTATATTTCGTTTTTCTGCTTGCTGGCAGGGCTGGCCACCCTGCATCTGATCTATATCATCTCGCGCAATAAATGCGGGCTGAATTGCAAAACCCTGTTTACCTAGGCCGGCTTGTCAAACATAGCCGAGGCCTGCACCTCTTTTTGGTTGGCCTCGCCGCGCTTTTCGGCGATCAGCCCGCGCCCTGCCTGCACCCCGGGGCGAGCCTTCATCCGCTCCAGCCATGCCTTCACATTCGGCAGCGCGTCTATATCCTGCTCTTGTCGCCGCCAGAGCGAGACCCAGCCCCAAGTGGCGATATCGGCAATGGAATAGGCACCACACATATAGTCCTTGCCCGCCAGCTGGATGTCCAGCACCTTATAAAGCCGCGCCACTTCGGTGCGATAACGATTCTTGGCATAGGGCAGATCCTGCGGTGGCTCGAATTTCGGCGCGTAAACCAGAAAGTGATGCGCTTGCCCCGCCATCGGGCCAACGCCGCCCACCTGCCAGAACAGCCATTGATCAATTTCGATCCGGTCCCGCTCGGAACTGCCATAGAATTTTCCGGTTTTGCGGGCCAGATATTGCAAAATCGCCCCGCTTTCAAAGATCGCGATAGGCTCGCCATCCGGCCCGTCAGGGTCCACAATCGCGGGGATTTTGCCATTGGGCGAAATCTGGGTATAGGCCTCGGTAAACTGATCGCCCTTGTTGATATCAATCGGGTTCACGTTATAGGCCAGCCCCATTTCTTCAAGCGCGATGGGGATTTTCCATCCATTGGGGGTGGGCCAGAAATATAGCTCTATCGGTTTGGTCATTTTGTATTCCTTTTGGCTTTGGCAATGGTCTAGCGTAGCGGATGCAAGAGGGAATTGACTTGCATCATATATCGGGGTAGTCAGCTTGCAAGTGGTGCTTTGTCGAACCGGATTGCGGGCCACTATAAATAATTCCGCTAAAGAGGTCGTGGCCCATTAAGCCCGATCAGGTTTTATCAAGGGGGCCGGAATTTCCGGATCAAATATGAATAATTGGAAAACCCGCACCAAGCTGGTGCATGAAGGCACGCGGCGCAGCCAATATGGTGAGCTGAGCGAAGCGATTTATCTGACGCAGGGCTTTGTTTATCCCAGCGCAGAATCGGCGCAGGCGCGGTTTGATCATCTGGAAGAAGATGAATTCATCTATGCCCGCTATGGCAACCCGACCGTCGCGATGTTTGAAGACCGGATCGCGGCGCTGGAAGAGGCCGAGGCCGCTTTTGCCACCGCTTCGGGCATGGCGGCGGTGAATGGCGCGCTGTTTGCGCTGCTGGAGGCGGGCGATCATATCGTTGCCGCCAAGGCGCTGTTTGGCTCTTGTCTGTTTATCGTGGAAAACCTGCTGCCCAAGTATGGCGTGGAGGTGACGCTGGTGGATGGCACCGATCTGGGCGCATGGGAAGCCGCGATGCAGCCCAATACCAGGGTTTGCTTTTTCGAGACCCTTTCAAACCCGACCCTGGAGGCGGTGGATATCGCCGGCGTTGCGGCTATTGCGCGCAAGGTCGGGGCCAAGGTTGTGGTGGATAATGTATTTTCCACCCCCATTTTCCAGCGCGCGCTTCGCCTTGGGGCCGATGTGGTGATCTATTCCGCCACCAAGCATATCGATGGCCAAGGCCGCTGCCTTGGCGGGGTGGTGCTGGGCGATAAGGGTTTCATTCGCGGGCCGCTCGAGATGTATCTCAAGCATACCGGCGGCGCGCTTAGCCCGTTTAATGCATGGGTGATGCTGAAGGGGCTGGAGACCATGGACCTGCGGGTGCGCGCCCAAGCCGATAGCGCGATCAAGCTGGCTATAGCATTGGAAGGTAACGATAAACTAGAGCGGGTAATCTATCCCGGCCTGAAAAGCCATGCGCAATACGAGCTGGTAAAACGCCAGACCGAGGCGGGCGGCACGGTGATCTCTCTGGTGCTGAAAGGCGGCAAAGCGGCGGCGTTTGAATTTATGAATGCGCTGGAGATTATCCTGATTTCCAACAATCTGGGCGATGCCAAAAGCATCATCACCCACCCCGCCACCACCACCCATTCCCGCCTTTCCGCCGAGCAATTGGCCGACCTTGGCATATCGGACGGGCTATTGCGGCTTTCGGTCGGGCTGGAGGATGCGGGAGACCTGCTGGCGGATATCGAATCCGCGCTGCAATCGGCTCGGGCTTGATAATATTCCGGTTTCTTCATACTTTAGTAAGGAATTGATAAGACCTTGTTAGCTAATGTAGCTACGCCAAGCCGCAAACCCCGTTTGCGAAGGGTCAGGGAGTGTGAGATGAACTTGATAGTTCCGAATGTAGAAAAATCCGATGCCGAGGCGCTAGGTGCCGAGGCACTAAATGTTACCAAACCCACGCGCGAGGAGGCCGAGGAGGCCGTGCGCACCCTGTTGCGCTGGGCGGGCGACGACCCCGCGCGCGAGGGCCTGCTTGATACCCCCAAGCGGGTGACCAAGGCTTATGGCCAGTGGTTTAAGGGCTATGGCGAAGATCCGGCCGAGATGCTTCAGCGCACCTTTGACGAGGTTGAGGGCTATGACGAAATCGTCGCCCTGTGCAATATCCGCTTTGAAAGCTATTGCGAGCATCATATGGCACCGATTATCGGCGTGGCGCATGTGGCCTATATTCCGACCAACCGCGTAGTGGGTATTTCCAAGCTGGCGCGGGTGGTGGATACCTTTGCCAAGCGCCTTCAGGTGCAGGAAAAGATGAACGCTCAAATCGCCAATACCCTGTTTGACGTGCTAAAGCCGCAAGGCGTGGCCGTGATGATCGAGGGCGAGCATCACTGCATGTCAACCCGCGGTGTGCATAAGCCCGGGGTGAATATGGTGACCAAAAAGATGCTCGGCAGCTTTCAGGATGATCCGGTATTGCGCCGCGAATTTATGGATATCGTGGCTGGCTCCAAGCGCTAGGGTGTAAAGCTGGCGCATTTGCAGATCTGTGCTAGACTTCGGATATATTCACCGGAGAAACGCTATGAGCGGCTATAATTACAGTAAATTCGAAGCAACCAGCTATGATCTGGACCAGTTTAGCGGCCCTAGCCCCGGCCAAAAAGCGCCGGATGCAACGCTGACCACCTTGGACGGCGGCACCCAGCGCCTGCTTGATTTTGATGGCGATTTTCTGGTGTTGGAAATGGGCAGCATCACCTGTCCGCTTTTTCAGGGGCGGCGGGGCGGCATGGCCAAAATGGTGCAGCAATTCCCCGATACCAGCTTTGCCATTTTATACGTGCGCGAGGCCCATCCGGGCGCGACCCGCTCCAAGCATGAGAGCGAGGCGGGCAAGATCGGCAATGCCAAGGCGCTGCAAAGCCAGGATCACGAAGGGCGGCGCATTTTGGTTGATAGCCTTGAGGGCGAGGCGCATCTGGCCTATGGGCAATATCCCAATTCGGTGTTTATTATCAATCGCAACGGCTGCATTGTTTATATGGCGGACTGGAATAATCCAACGGCCACGGCCAAGGCTTTGGCTGCGCTGAAGGCCGGAAAGCCGGCCACAGGCATGGGGATGTTTTTGCCCGCACCGCCGCCGGTGGTTTTCCGCACGCTGAAATCGGCGGGCAAGGGCGCGATGTGGGATTTCTTTTCCGGCCTGCCCCGGCTGGCATGGAAAAACCTGATCAAGCGAAACCTGCGCGTGGCGCTTGGCCAAAAAACCCCGATTCCGCCGGATGCCCATTGTTGAACCCCGCGATAATAGCGCCTATGCTGGCCCAAGCGGAGGAATGCCGGTGCGCAGGATAGGTTTTAGCATTTTCGGAGCGTTGATTTGTGGTGCGGCCCTGGCCGAGACACCGCCCGCCCCGCTGCCCGTTGGCGAAGCCGCGAGCTTTCAAGCTTACGTGACCGGCTATAGCTATTGGGATAATACGCCGGCTGGCACGGTGGATATTTCGCATCCGGTGCGGCATCGGTTTGCTGGCGGGCTTGGCACCTATTCCAACCCGATCACCCTTGCGGTTGGCCATCAGATCCTCAACGGCGAAGACGTGCTGGATTTCCCGGCAGGCACAAAATTTTATCTGCCGCGCCTGCGAAAATACGCGATTGTCGAGGATACCTGCGGGGATGGTCCACAGCCACAAAACGGCCCGTGCCATATAGGCTATCAAGGGCTGCCATGGCTTGATATATATGTGGATGGCGTTTCGTCAGATAAGGATGTTGTGGATGAATGTATGGCAAAAATCACCGCAATCCAAACCGTCATCATCGATCCGGGGCCGAATCTTTCGGTTGTGGTCGGGCCGGTTACCGAGGGTGGTTGCTTTGTGTTTCCTGACCCGTAGGAGCCTCGCGCATGTCTGATTTACGTCCGGTTGGCTATGTGATCGGCCTGTTGCTGGTGGTTTTGGGGGCGACGATGTTTATCCCGTGGGGGGTGGATATTATCTGGGATACCGGCGGCGGCGGCACCTTTGCCCTATCGGCGATGATTACCATTTTGTTTGGCGGTTCCATGGCCCTCGCCAGCGCCAATGCCCGCACCCCGGGCCTAAGCCTGCAACACGCGTTTTTGCTAACGGTGATGAGCTGGCTGGCCCTGCCGGTTTTTGCTGCCTTGCCCTTTTGGCTGGGCGCGCCTGACGCGAGCTATACCGATGCGTTTTTCGAGGCGATGTCGGGCATGACCACCACAGGCTCAACGGTTTTTTCCGAGCTTGAAAAGCTGCCAATGGGCACGCAGCTATGGCGCGGCATGATGCAATGGTTCGGCGGTGTGGGTATTATTGTGGTGGCGCTGGCGTTTTTGCCGACGCTCAAGGTTGGCGGCATGCAGCTTTTCCGCTCCGAAGGGTTTGATACCCTTGGCAAGGTGCTACCCCGCGCGGGGGAGATCGCCAGCTCGATTTCCATTGTTTATCTGGCGCTGACCATGGC
>WFUK01000006.1 GCA_015485015.1 Paracoccaceae bacterium
GGATGGCGCCCGCCGGGCCAAGGAAATGGTGAAATCCATGACCGTGGGCGGCACGCTTTTCGAGGCGCTCGGGTTTTCCTATGTCGGGCCGATTGATGGCCATGATATGGAGCAACTGCTTAGCGTGTTGCGCACGGTGCAGGCGCGAGCCGACGGGCCGGTGCTGATCCATGTGATCACCCAGAAGGGCAAGGGTTTTGCCGCGGCGGAAGGCTCGGCGGATCGCGGCCATGCGCGCGGCAAGTTTGACCCCAAAACCGGCGTGGTGCATAAATCTCCCCCCGCCAATGCCCCGAGCTATACCCGCGTATTTGCCAAGGCATTGGTGGCCGAGGCCGAGGCGGACCCGAAGGTGGTGGGCATTACCGCCGCTATGCCGGACGGCACCGGGATGGATATATTTGCCAAGCATTTCCCCAACCGGATGTTTGATGTCGGCATGGCCGAGCAGCACGGGGTTACCTTTTCGGCGGGCTTGGCGGCGGGGGGGATGAAGCCGTTTTGCGCGATATATTCGACCTTTTTGCAGCGCGGCTATGATCAGGTGGCGCATGATGTCGCGATCCAGAGCCTGCCCGTGCGCTTCGCGATTGATCGCGCGGGGCTGGTGGGGGCGGATGGGCCGACCCATGCGGGCAGTTTTGACATTGCGTTTCTTTCCAACCTGCCGAATTTTGTGGTGATGGCGGCGGCGGACGAGGCCGAGCTGATGCATATGGTGGCCACCGCTGCCAGCCTTGATGATCGCCCCAGTGCGTTTCGGTTTCCGCGCGGCGAAGGCACGGGGGTGGAGCTGCCCGAGCGCGGCGAGGTGCTGGAAATCGGCAAGGGCCGGATGATCCGGCAAGGCGCGCGCGTGGCGATTGTCTCGCTCGGGACGCGCTTGGAAGAGGTGCGCCTCGCGGCGGAAAACCTCGCGGCCAAGGGCATAACCCCCAGCATCATGGATGCCCGCTTTGCCAAGCCGCTGGATCGGGAAATGCTGCTGAAGCTGGCGGGCAGCCACGAGGCGCTGATCACCATCGAGGAAGGCGCGGTCGGCGGCTTTGGCAGCCATGTGGCGCAGCTATTTGCCGAGGAAGGCGTGTTTGACAGCGGTTTGAAATTCCGCGCGATGACCCTGCCGGACAGTTTTATCGCCCAAGACAGCCCTGCCGCCATGTATCGCGCGGCGGGTCTGGATGCGGCGGCGATCGAAGGCAAGGTGCTGGAGGTGCTCGGGGTGGCTCAAATCGGCGCGACGGTCTCTTTGTGATCGGCCCCGCCAAGGGTGCTGGCACCTTCGGTCAGGATAAAATCCAGAAACGAGCGCGCCGCCAGGGATAGCCGCTTGCCGCGCAAATGCACCGCATACCAGCGCCGCACCAGCGGAAAGCCCTGCACATCAAGAATGGCGATATGCCGGCTTGCCAATTCCAGCCCGATATTGCGCTTGGAAAGCACCGAAATGCCAAGACCCGCCAGCACCCCTTGCTTGATCGCTTCCGAGCTGCCCAGCTCCATAAAGGGCGGAATGATCACCTGCTGGCTGGCAAAAAGCCGATCCACCGTCAGGCGGGTGCCGGAACCCGGCTCTCGCACCAAAAACCGCTCCTTGGCGAGGCGGGCCAGCGGGATGTTTTGCGCGCTTAGCAGCCCGTGGCCGGGCGGGGCCACCACCACCATTTCGTTATCGATAAACGGATGCGCCTCGACCGCGATCTCGCTTGGCACCTGCCCCATGATCAGCAAATCATCCTGATTTGACTTGAGCCGCTCCAGCACTTTGGCGCGGTTGGTGATGGTCAGGCGCGGGCGCAAATCGGGGTGGCGATTGATAAAGGCGCCCAACAGGTGCGGCATAAAGTACGTTGCGGAGGTAATTACCGCGAGGCTGAGATCGCCCTTCACCACGCCTTTATGCTCGGAAGCCAGATCATCCAGCGCCACGATTCCGCCAAGGATTTCACGCGCGGTATCATATACATCGCGGCCCGCTGCCGTGGGATGAATGGCGCGGCCTACCTGCTCCAACAGCGGTAAGCCTAGGGTTTCACACAGTTTTTTGATCTGCATCGAGACGGTTGGCTGCGAAAGATGCAGGGCCTTGGCGGCGTTGGTATAGCCTTGCAAGCGCACCACGGCCTCGAATATTTGCAGCTGCCGCAGGGTGAGGCTCTGGACGATATTGCTTTTGCTTAGGTTGGTCATGCGGTCATTATATAGACAAAATCTATGCAAGCAATAGAGACAATCGATTTTACTCTATGCGTTGAGCTGCCTAAACCTGAGCCGAGAATACCGGATTTATAGAATCAGCACTGTTAAGGGAGATAAACATGCTAGACCAAACATCGCGCTACAGCGACCTGACCCTGAAAGAGGAAGACCTGATTGCCAATGGCAAACACGTTCTGGGCGCTTATAAAATGAAACCGGCCCCCGGTTTTTTTGATTATGTTGGCACCGCCGCGCATTTTTGCGCCGAAAGCTCGACCGGCACCAATGTGCAAACGGTGACCACCGATGATTTCGCCAAGGGGCTGGATGCGATCTGCTATGAGGTGGACGAAGAAAACGAGCTGATGAAAATCGCTTATCCGATTGATCTGTTTGACCGCAACATCACCGATGGCCGCGCCATGGTGGTTTCGCTGATGACCTGCATGATCGGCAACAACCAGGCCATGGGCGATGTTGAATACGCCAAGCTGCTTGACTTCTATGTGCCCCCTAACTTCCTGCGCCTGTTTGACGGCCCTTCCAAGGGCATTATCGATATGTGGCGCGTTCTGGGCCGCCCATTGGAAGATGGCGGCATGGTTGTGGGCACAATCATCAAGCCAAAGCTTGGCCTGCGTCCGAAACCATTTGCCGATGCTTGCTACCAGTTCTGGCTCGGCGGTGACTTCATCAAGAATGACGAACCCCAGGGCAACCAGGTATATGCGCCAATGCGCGAAAGCATTCCGCTGATCGTGGATGCGATGAAGCGGGCGATGGATGATACCGGCCAAGCCAAAATCTTCTCGGCCAATATTACCGCCGACAGCCATGATGAAATGTTGGCCCGTGGCGAATATGTGCTGGAGCAATTTGGCCATTTGGCAGAAAACGTGGCGCTGTTGGTTGATGGCTTTGTGGGCGGCACCGGCATGGTGACCACCGCGCGCCGTCACTTTGGCAACCAGTTCATCCACTATCACCGTGCAGGCCACGGCATGGTTACCGGTGAAGAAAGCAACCGTGGTTACACCGCGCTGACCCATATGAAATGGGCACGTATGGCGGGCTCTTCGGGCATTCACACCGGCACCATGGGTTTTGGCAAAATGGAAGGCTATAATAGCGATACCGTTCTGTCTAAAGCCCTGATGGATGACGTTTCTGTTGGCACCCACTTTACCCAGCCATGGGAGCGCATGAAGCCGACATCCCCGATCATCTCGGGCGGCATGAACGCGCTGCGCCTGCCGGGCTTCTTTGATAACCTTGGCCACTGTAATGTGATCCAGACCTCGGGCGGTGGCGCTTTGGGCCATAAAGACGGCATTGCCGCAGGGGCAACCTCGCTGCGCCAGTCTTACGAGGCTTGGCAACAGGGCATTGATCTGGTTGAATACGCCAAAGATCACCCGGAAACCAAAGGGGCGTTTGAAAGCTTCCCTGCGGATGCTGACCAGAACTATCCTGGCTGGCGTGAAAAGCTCGGTGTGCATAAATAGGCATGCCTTCCTGCGCCGCTTGAGGGCGGCGCAGGAGACCTTTATCAATAAGCCAAGGCGCTTGGTTTTTTTATAAAGATCAGGGGAAATCCAATGACTGACGCGCAACAATTCACCATCCAAACCGAGCCGTTTTACCATGCTACGGGGGCGGAAATAGAGCTATATGAAGCCGCCTATGCCGCCCGCCTGCCGGTGATGGTCAAAGGCCCCACCGGCTGCGGCAAATCCCGCTTTGTGGAATATATGGCGTGGAAGCTGGGCAAGCCCCTCATCACCGTCGCCTGTAATGAGGATATGACGGCGGCGGATCTCGTGGGCCGCTTCCTGCTGGATGAAAACGGCACCAATTGGCAAGATGGCCCGCTCACGGTTGCCGCCCGCATCGGCGCGATCTGCTACCTCGACGAGGTGGTGGAAGCCCGGCAGGATACCACCGTGGTGATCCACCCGCTTACCGACCACCGCCGCGTTTTGCCGCTGGATAAAAAGGGTGAGCTGCTGGAAGCCCACCCTGATTTCCAGCTCGTGATCTCCTATAATCCGGGCTATCAAAGCCTGATGAAAGACCTCAAACAATCCACCAAACAGCGCTTCACCGCGCTTGATTTTGATTACCCGGAGACCGAGGCCGAAGCCGCAATTGTGGAGCGCGAAGGCGGGGTGGACGAGGCCACTGCGCTGAAGCTGGTTGAAATCGCCCATAAGGCGCGCAATCTCAAGGGTCACGGCATTGACGAAGGCATCTCCACCCGCCTGCTGGTTTACGGCGCCATGCTGATCAAAGGCGGGATTGACCCTGTCGAGGCCTGTAAAATGGCGATGGTGCGGCCGCTTTCCGATGACGCGGATATCCGCGCCACGCTGGATGCCGCTGTTGAGATGATCATCGGATAGATGGAACCCGCAGCCCAAATCTGGCGGGACCGGCTGAATTGCACGGTTTCCAAGGTCGATGCGATCTTTGAAGAGGCGCTTGAGCGTGCAGAAGCGGTAATGGACGAGGATGCGCTTCACGCGTGGCTTGCCGGCACCGATGTGATCTGCGCGCTGGGCCGGGGCATAGAGCTGCCGCTTTATTATCTGGATGAAATGCCCGAGGTGGTAAAGCATTCCGACGCCGATATTTTGCCCGAGGTTGCAGAACTTTGCGTGCAGCTTTCCAAAGAGGCCGTGCGCGGCTCCATCGCGCCGTTTCTCGGCACGCTGGCGCAGGTGGCGCGGCGGCTGGACAACGCGGATTTGCTCCGCATCTGGCTGCGCATGATCCGCAAAATGATGGCTGAGGCCAAGGGCGGCACCGCGCCGCTTTTGGCCCGCGCGCCCTATCTTTTCGCCCAGCTTTCCCTGCCCGGGGTTCAGGCATGGGTGGATTACGGCATTCGGGTATATCGCGATTATCCCCACCGCTTGCCGGATTATTTCAGCCTGCAAAGTGCGGATTCCAAGGCGATGCTGGTAAAACAGCGCGCCGGCACGCTTTTTATGGATGCCGAGCGCCAGCTTTATATGTTTCAGCGCGCGTTTTTTGAATCCGGCACGGATTTCCGCCCCTATTCCGAAGCCTTTGAAACCGCGCGCAAGCCCAAGCCGCATCTGGACAAGCTCGGGCTGCACATTCCCGATGTATACGAGGATCGCGGCACAATTTCGGGGATGGAGCGCTATTACGCCCTGATCGCCCATATGCTGGCGCATCAAACCTGGACCAAACCGTTTTTGGCCGATAATTTCAGTGTGTTCCAGCATATCGCCATCGAGATATTCGAGGATGCCCGGGTCGAGCATCTGGCGATGCAGAAATATCCGGGGCTGCGCCAGCTCTGGATCTCGCTGCATCCGGTGCCGGTGCCGGGCACCTGCCCCAAGGGCTGGGCCTGTATTCGCCATAAGCTGGCGATGCTTTCCTATGCGATATTAAACCCCGATCACCGCTATACCGACCCGGCCCTGCTGGATTTCGCGGCGCAATTCCGCGAGCGTTTTGCCGCTGACCCCCATGATCCGAAGCTGGCGATAGACCTTGGCGTGCAATGGCTGGCCAAGAATTACGAGCATGATTTTCGCAAGCAAAATGTGTGGTTTGAAGATACCGAAGTCAGCTATCGCGATGATAACCGCTATTTGTGGATGTTCCTTGAGGAAGCCGAGGAGCAGGATGATTTCCATTCCGACCACGGCGCGCAAACCCGCGCCGCCGACGAGGATGATGACGGCCTTTTACCGCCGCGTTTTTATCCCGAATGGGATTACCAGCTGCAAAGCTATCGGCCCGATTGGGTGACGGTATTCGAAAGCCTGGCCGAACAGGGTAGCGCGGCGGAGATCGACACGCTTTTGGAAAAACACCAGCGGTTGCTCAAGCAGCTCAAAGCCATTGTTGACCTCTTGAAGCCGCAGCAGCGCAAGCGGGTGCGCTATCAAAACGAGGGTGATGATCTGGATCTCGATGTTGCCATTCGGGCCGCAATTGATTATCGCATCGGCACCACGCCCGATACCCGCATCATGCAAAGCCATGTCAAAGACGGGCGCGATATTGCGGTGATGCTGCTGATTGATCTGTCGGAATCAATAAACGAGGTGCCAAAAGGCGCTGAAAGCACGATCCTCCAGCTTAGCCAGGAGGCCACGGCATTGCTTGCCAGCTCGGTCGAGGCTTTGGGTGATCCGCTGGCCATTGGCGGCTTTAGTTCCAACACAAGGAACGAGGTCAGCTATTCGCATTTCAAAGGCTTCAAGGAGCCATGGGGCGAAGCGCCAAAAGCCCGTCTTGCGGGGATGAAAGCCGGAAATTCCACCCGCATGGGCGCAGCTTTGCGCCATGCGGGGGCCTATCTCGCCAATCGTAAAGAGGAAAAACGCCTGCTCTTGGTGCTGACCGATGGCGAGCCGCATGATATTGATGTGACCGACCCGAAATACCTGCAAGATGATACCCATATCGCGGTCGGAGAGCTGGCCAGCAAGGGCGTCACCACCTATTGCATCAGCCTTGATCCCGATGCGGATGATTATGTCTCCGATATTTTTGGTCGCAATAATTACACCGTGATTGATCGGGTGGAAAGCCTGCCGGAAAAGCTGCCAAAGCTGTTTATGTCGCTCACGCGATAAAGCCGGAGAGCATGCGCTTGAGCAGGGCTTGCTCGTCAAGGGTCAGCTTTTCCATCAGGGTTTCATTATATTTATCAGCGGCTTGCGATAGCTCAGCAAACATTTTTTTACCCGCAGGCATCAGGCGGATATACTCGCGCCGCCGATCGGTATCGCTGCGCGTTCGCTTTAACAACCGCCGCTTTTCCAGCCCCGCCACTGCGCGGCTGATTTTGGTTTTGTGAATTTTCGAGCGCTGGCCGATTTCGGTGGCCGTGGTTTCGCCGATCTGCCCAAGGTGGAAAAGCACCCGCCATTCGGTGCGCAGCAGGCCAAAGCGATCTTTGTATATTTTGGCAAAATCGGCGCTGGTATCCTCGGCGGCGCGATTGAGCAAATAGGGGATAAAATCGGACAGGGAGAAGGCAGGTTTATCGGGCATTTTCCAGTTCTCTCTTGTTAGTTACAAAATCAACTATTAGCAAAAAGACTGGGAGTGCAATTCAAAAACAGGTGATTGGATGGCTTTGATACAAAGCTGGGTAAAATCTGCCAACCATGCCAAGACCGATTTTCCGCTGAATAATCTGCCCTACGGGGTGTTTTCGACAGACGAAAAACGGCGCTGTGGCGTGGCGATTGGCGATTCCATATTGGATGTTTCGGCCACGGAAAGCCTGTTTTCCCTGGCTTCAGCGCCGGTTTTTGCCGATGCAAGCTGGAATGATTTTATGGCATTGGGACCACCTGCATGGGCCGAATTCCGGCAAAAGCTGCAAGCGGTGCTGGCGATGGGCGCGCCCGAGCAGGCGGCGCTGGAGCCTTATTTGCACCCGCAATCAAAAGCCCAAATGCATATGCCCTTCGAGGTTGCTGAATTTACCGATTTTTATGCGGGCCGACATCATGCTGAAAACATGGGAGAAATGCTGCGCGGCCGTAAATCCCTGCCCGCCAATTGGCGGCAAATCCCGATTGGCTATAATGGCCGCGCCTCTAGCGTGGTGGTCTCGGGTGTTGATATCCGCCGTCCGCTGGGGCAGCTTTCTGAGGGCCGCTTTGGGCCAAGCGAAAAGCTGGATATCGAGCTGGAGCTGGGCGCGATTATCGGCAGCCCCTCCGCCATGGGCGCGCCCGTTAGCGTGGCCGAGGCCGACGATATGATCTTTGGGTTTGTGCTGCTCAATGATTGGTCGGCGCGCGATATTCAGGGCTGGGAATACCAGCCGCTCGGCCCGTTTCAGAGCAAGGCTTTCGCCACCAGCATTAGCCCGTGGATTGTGACCAAAGCCGCGCTGGAGGGGTTTCGCCGCCCCGCGCCCACCTATGAGCCGCCGCTTTTGCCGTATTTGAACGAGGAAAAGCCGCTGCTTTATGATATCGAGCTAAGCGTGCATCTGGGGGCTGAGCAGATCAGCCAAACCAATGCCACGCGGCTTTATTATTCCGCCGCCCAGCAGCTGGCGCATCATAGCCTTGGCGGCTGCCCGATGCGGGTGGGGGATCTGCTTGGCTCGGGCACGATATCGGGGCCGACCCCTGATGAATTCGGCTCGCTGATGGAGCTAAGCTGGAATGGCGAGAAGCCGATTTTGCTGGAAAACGGCGAGAGCCGGAGTTTTATCGAGGATGG
>WFUK01000007.1 GCA_015485015.1 Paracoccaceae bacterium
CCTTTGGCTTGGGTCTGATAAAGCAAGCTATGCCACCGGCAGTATTTTGCGTGTGGGGGGCGGATTATAGGGGGCCGATATGGCACATCTAAAAATGCGCGGCTGGGTTCCGGCAGCAACCGAAGATTTTGTCGCCCGCATCGCGGGGGAGACCAGCCGCGCCGATAGCGCCACCACCGCCGCGCGGCTGGAGGCACTGGCAACGGAGAACGAAACTATTCACCTCAAAGATTGCTTTAACCTAAACCCCGCCACCAATGTGATGAATCCCCGCGCCGCCGCCCTGCTTTCGCGCGGGCTGTCCGAGCGCCCCTCCTTGGGGTATCCGCAGGATAAATACGAAATGGGGCTGGAGGCGATCGAGGAAATCGAGGTGATCGCCGCCGAGCTTTGTGCCGAAATCTTCGAGGCGAAATACGCCGAGATCCGCGTGCCATCCGGCGCCATCGCCAATCTTTACGGCTTTATGGCCACCTGCAAACCCGGCGATACCATCATCGCGCCCCCCGCCAGCATTGGCGGGCATGTCACCCATCACGGTGCGGGCTGCGCGGGGCTTTATGGGCTGAATACGGTTGATGCCCCCGTGGATACAGACGGCTATACGCTGGATATTGACGCGCTGCGGGCGCTGGCGCATGAGGTCAGGCCCAAGCTGATCACCGTTGGCGGCAGCTTGAATCTGTTTGAGCATAATGTGGCGGCAGTGCGGGGCATTGCTGATGAGGTTGGCGCGAAGGTGCTGTTTGATGCCGCCCACCAATGCGGGATCATCGCGGGCAAAGCATGGAGAAACCCTTTGAAAGAGGGGGCGCATCTGATGACGATGAGCGCCTATAAATCCCTCGGCGGCCCGGCGGGCGGGCTGATTGTGAGCAATGATGCTGAAATCACCGAGCGGCTGGATGCCATCGCCTTCCCCGGCATGACCGCCAATTTCGACGCCGGAAAATCCGCCGCGCTGGCGATGACGATGCTGGATTGGCGCGATCACGGCGCGGCCTATGCCAGCGCTATGATCACCACCGCCCAAGCCTTTGCCGAAGCGCTGGCCGGGGCCGGAATTCCGGTGTTTGCCAAAGCCAGGGGCTATACCCGTTCGCACCAGTTCGCGGTAGAAGCCGCCCGCTTTGGCGGGGGTCAAACCGCCTCCAAGGCCCTGCGCAAAGCCGGATTTCTGGCCTGCGGTATCGGCCTGCCAATCGCCGCCGTTGAAGGCGATCTCAACGGGTTGCGCATCGGCACGCCGGAATTGGTGCGCTGGGGGGTGACGCCGGATGATGCGCGCCATTTGGCCGGGCTGCTGGCGCAAGCCCTGACGCGGCCAGACCCCGAAGCGCTGGCGGCAGAGGTCGCTTCATTGCGCAAAGGCTTTGACCGGATGCATTTTGTGCGGGCCTAAAGCGCCAAAAACCAGATCCAGCCCGCAGCGGTGAAAACCGAGGCGCTGGTGGCCAGTAGGATAGTGCTGGCCGCCACGCCCTTCGCCCGCCCATACATGGAGGCAAACACAAACGCATTCACCCCCGGCGCCATCGCCGCCATAAGCACCGCATTTCGCATCACCTCGGGCGCAAGGAAAAACACCCGCGTCGCCAGCAGATAAACCAGCGCCGGATGCAGCAAAAGCGACAGGCTGGTCACCATCGAAGCCTGCCCGATCGAGGCCCCCAGCGAATAGCGCGTCAGCACCCCGCCAATGGCAAATAGCGCCACGGGCAGCGTGGTGCGGGCCAGCATCTCGATGGTGGAAAGCGCGGGTGTGGGCAGGGCGATGCCGCCCAAATTGACCACAAACCCCAGCCCGATGCCGATCATCAGCGGATTGCGAAACATGGTGACGGCAATTTTGCGCAGTGCATAAGCCAGCGATTGCTTATCCCGCCGCGTGACCTCCATGGTGCTGATCCCCAGCAGATAGCAAAACGGCGCATGCACAGAAAGCAGCGCGATATTGGTGGAAAGCGATTCCACCCCGTAGGCGCGCTCCGAAATCGGCAAGCCCAGCAGCAGCGCATTGGAAAACAGCGCGCCAAAGGCCATCGCAACGGCCTCTCCGGGGCGGCGCTTGAACAACACTCGCGCCAGAATTATACCGACGAAAAAGCTGATTGTGGCGGCTAGGAAAAATGACAGCATCAAGGGCCACTGAAACGCTTGCCGAAGATCAAGCCGCGCCACGCTCAAAAACAGCAGGCTTGGCGCGGCTAATTTCAGCGCAAATGACATCAAACCATCCACCGCGCCATCCGACATCCAGCCGATTTTCACCGCGCCAACCCCGACAGCAATCAGCAAAAACACCGGCGCGACGATATCAACCAGCTGAAAAATCACGCGGGGAGTTCCAGCACCATGCCATCATAGGCGGGCTGGATATGCTCCGGCGTTTCGGCCTTTACCTCGGCATAATCAAGATCGATATGCATATTGGTCAGCACCGCGCGCTTGGGGGCGGCCTTGGATATCCAGTCCAGCGCGCCTTCCAGATGGATATGCGTGGGGTGCGGCGCGCGGCGCAGCGCATCCAGCACCCAGATATCCAACCCCTGCACCGCCGCCCAGCTTTCCTCATACATTTCAGACACATCCGGCAAATAAGCCAAGCCCCCGATGCGAAAGCCAAGCGCATCGATCCGCCCGTGCTTTACGGTAAATGGCTCCAGCTTGATCTCGCCACCCGCGCCGGAAATCCGCACCGGTCCATCTATATGGTGCAGGTCCAGAATCGGCGGATAGGCCGAGCCTTCGGGCTGCACAAATACATAACCAAAGCGCGAGATCAGGGCATTGGCAGTGGCCCCGTCCGCATAGATCTTCAGCCGTTCCTTAAGATTATAAACCACCACCCGAAGATCATCGACACCATGCACGTGATCCGCATGGGAATGGGTATAAACCACACCATCCAGCGTTGAAACATTGGCCGAGAGCAGCTGCTCGCGCAGGTCAGGGCCGGTATCGATCAAGGCGCGGGTGGTGCCGGCTTCGCTGATCCGCTCGATCAAAAGCGCGCAGCGGCGGCGGCGATTGCGCGGGTTGGCGGGGTCACAATTGCCCCAATCCGGCCCGATGCGCGGCACGCCCGCCGAGGAGCCGCAGCCAAGAATGGTATAGCGGAGAATATCGCTCATGCGGGCCTCCAGCGTGCCGCCTTGCTAAACAGACGGTCAAAATTGGCGGTGGTTTGCGCGGCGAAACTGGCAAAATCCACCCCCATCACCTCGGCCCCGCGCCGGGCGGTGTGGGCGGTGTAAGCCGGCTCGTTGCGCTGGCCGCGATGGGGCATGGGGGCCAAATAGGGCGCGTCGGTTTCCACCAAAATCCGGTCAAGCGGGGCCGCTGCAAAAATATCGCGCAGCTCTTGGGATTTTTTGAAGGTGGCGATGCCGGACATCGATAGATAAAACCCGAGATCAAGCGCGGCCTTGGCCAGCTCGGGGCTGGAAGAGAAGCAATGCATCACACAGGTAAACGGCGCTTTGGCCATCTCCGCTTGCAGAATTAGTGCCATGTCGGCATCTGCGGCGCGGGAATGAATGATCAGCGGGAGCGAGGTTTGACGCGCCGCTTCGATGTGTATTGCCAGTGATTGCTTTTGAATATCGGCGCTCTCGACTGTGTAATGATAATCCAGCCCTGTTTCGCCAATCCCGACCATCTTGGGATGCGCCGCCAGTGCCACGAGGTCTTCCACCGAGATCATCGGCTCGCTCGCCGCGCTCATCGGATGGGTGCCCGCAGCAAAAAACACCGGCTCATAGGTCTCGGCTATTTCGCGCACGCGCTTGATGGATTTCAGCTTGGTGCAGATCGTCACCATGCGCTCAACCCCGGCTTCGGTGGCGCGGGTGATTACGCCGTCCAGATCCGCCTCGAAATCGGGGAAATCCAGGTGGCAGTGGCTATCAACGATATTTGGCATAGGGCCTCTTTAATTTGCGCGCCGGGCGGCGCTATCTATCTGTAAAAAGGTATCAAGGATCACCTGCGCGGGGTCAAGGTTCACCGCGCGAGCATGGGCGATTTTGGCCGAAAGGCTTTGCTGAAGATCGGCCCAGATCCGCGCTTGAGCCTCGTTGCCCGCCAGCTTGCCCGCCAGCGCAAGCTCGCCATTGGCGGCTTCCAGCATCGGCATGCCTGCCCCGTGCCGCGCCAGCCGCACCAAGGCGAGATCGATCAGCGCCAGCGTTAGATCATAGCGGCTTTCCTGCCCGCGCGCGGCGCATTTATCGGCCAGGGCAAGGGCGAGGCCACGGTCCAAGCCGGGGGCGGTTTGGATGAGCTGCATGATCTGGCCATAAAGCGCGACCCCGTCATCTGCCAGCAGCCGGATGGCTTGGCCGGGGGATCCGCTAGACAGCGTCGCCAGCGCCGGTGTTATATCATTGTCATGGCCGACCTGTGCCAATGCGTTGCCCATCTCGGCCTCGCCAAGCGGGGCGCAGCGCAGGGTGCGGCAGCGCGAGCGGATGGTCGGCAAAAGCTTGGAGGGCTGGTGCGAGATCAGAAAGATCACTACCTTTTCCGGCGGTTCTTCCAGAATTTTCAGCAGGCCATTGGCGGCGGCGGTGTTTAGCTCGTCTGCGGTATCGATTATCACCACCCGCCAGCCGCCATCGGTGGCGGAGAGGTTGAAAAACCCCTTGAGCTTGCGCACTTCGTCAATGGTGATTGCCTTTTTCAGGCGCTTGGTTTTCGGGTCCCACGGGCGGCGGCACAGGCGCAGGCGCGGCTCGGAAAGGGCGGCGATGCGGGCGATTACCGGCGAGGCCGGATCCACCGCGATATCCAGTGGCGGGCCAAACAGGCTCTCGCCATCCTGCGCCAACAAAAATCGCGCCAATTGCCATGCCAAGGTGGCTTTGCCAACGCCTTCAGGGCCGGAAACCAGCCACGCATGATGCATTTTTCCGCCGTTATACGCGTCCAGAAAGGCGGCTGTCGCGGCACCTTGACCAAATACCTCAGCCGCAAAGCGCGGATGAGGTA
>WFUK01000008.1 GCA_015485015.1 Paracoccaceae bacterium
CCGCCCATCATACCGCCGCCATCCTCGCCGCCCATCATGCCTGCCATGCCCATGCCGCCGCCATCGGCAGCGCCCGTCATACCCGCCATGCCCATGCCGCCACCTTCAGCACCATCCATCTGGTCTTGCTGCATGCCCTGCATTGCGCCGCTATTGGCACCTGTCATGCCGGCCATGCCGCCTTCAGCACCACCCGCCATGCCCATGCCGCCGCCTTCAGCACCATCCATCTGGCCTTGTTGCATACCCTGCATTGCGCCGCTATCGGCACCTGTCATGCCAGCCATACCGCCATGGTCCATGCCACCTTGACCCATACCGCCCATTCGGTCCATCATCATCTGGCCCATCATTTGCTGCATCATCATCTTGCCAAGCATGGATTGCATTCTTTCCATCATACCGCCGCCATCCTCGCCGCCCATCATGCCTGCCATGCCCATGCCGCCGCCATCGGCAGCGCCCGTCATACCCGCCATGCCCATGCCGCCACCTTCAGCGCCAGCCATCTGGCCTTGCTGCATGCCTTGCATTGCGCCGCTATTGGCACCTGTCATGCCAGCCATGCCGCCATGGTCCATACCGCCAGTATCGTTCATTTGGGCAAGGGCGGGGGTCGCGACCAAAGCCGTGCAGATCAGTAGAGTTTTCAACATTTCGTTTTTCCTTTGTTAAGTATCAAAGCTGTTCTTGCAGATTGCGCGATTTCGATACATGATAACTATCATGTATCACGGATTTGTATCCCATTTGGCAAAAATCCCGGCCCGCACTGTTTTATGCGGCGCTAAGGATATGCTGCTGGGCATGGACGACAGCATAAAATCTATTTTTGTGGTGAAAAGCGGAATGATACATCTGGTCAGATTTCAGGAAGATGGCGGCATGGTGGTGCTTCAGCGGGCGGGTCAGGCCGCAATTTTGGCGGAAGCCTCGGTGTTTTCTGACGAATACCACTGCGCGGCGGTGGCGGTTGAGCGGTCTGAATTGCTGGCCTATCCGATTAATGCGGTGCGGGTGCTGCTGCGCGAAAATCCCGAAGCGGCTTTGGCCTATGCGCACCACATGGCAGGCGAAGTGCGCGAGGCTCGAAAACGCGCCGAGATTTTGGCGCTCAAGACCGTTGCCGAGCGGCTCTCTGCTTGGCTTGTCTGGAACAAAGGCCAACTGCCGCCCAAGGGCGCGCGGCACCACGTGGCAGATGAAATCGGGGTGAGCCGCGAGGCGCTCTATCGAGAGCTTGCCAGACGAAAATAGTGGTTACACGGGCTGCGAACCAATACCAAAACTTGACGTTATTCGCCAGCGTTAGCGCTTTGTTAATCCGACCTCACTAAACTGGTTTAGTAAGGTCAATTGAAATGAGGATTAACATAATGAAACCAACAGTTAAGCAACAAACCATGGCTCACTTTTTTGACGCTTTAGGCCACCCCCGCCGTCAGATGATTTTCCAAATCCTCAAGGAAACCGGCCCCGAAGGCCTCCCCTTCCACACCCTCTTGAGGCGCACCAGCCTCACCCCCTCAACCCTTAGCTTTCACCTTCGCAAGCTCGATCAGGGCCGCTTGCTCAAGCGCAAAACCAAGGGCCGCGAAACATGGCTGTCGCTAGATTTGCGCACTTTCTTTTTGTTTGTCGAGCCTGCCCGCGCCCAAGTAAAGATACGGGCTTGAGCCGCCCTCCTTTTGCCCGCATATTAGGGTTAAGCAAGCAAAAGGAAACGCTATGAGACTGGCACGAAAAACGGCAATTGTTACCGGAGGCGGCTCTGGTTTTGGCGAAGGCATCGTCAAGAAATTCCATGAGGAAGGCGCGATGGTGATCGTGGTCGATATCAATCGCGAGGCTGCCGAGCGCGTCGCAGCGCTTTATGGCGGCATGGCGTTTCAGGCGGATGTATCCAAAATGGCAGATTGGGAATCGCTGGCCCAGCGGGTGCGCGATGTCTTTGATGGCATTGATATCCTTGTTAATAACGCCGGCATCACCCATCTGCCGCAGCCGATGGACGAGGTCTCCGAGGATGAATTTGATCGGGTAATGGCGGTCAATGCCAAGTCGGTTTTTCTTTCGGCCAAAACCATTGTGCCGATGATGAAGGACGTTGAATCCGGCACCATCCTCAACGTTGCCTCCACCGCCGGCGTTTCTCCCCGCCCTAATCTGAACTGGTATAACGCCTCCAAAGGCTGGATGATTACCGCGACCAAGGCCATGGCCGTGGAGCTTGCGCCCTTTGGCATTCGCGTGAATGCGATTAATCCCGTCGCCGGAGAAACCCCGCTGCTACAAAGTTTTATGGGTCAAGACACGCCTGAAATCCGTGCCAAATTCATCTCCACCATCCCGCTTGGCCGCTTTTCCACCCCCGAGGACATGGCCAACGCCGCCTGTTTCCTTTGCTCTGACGAGGCCAGCATGATCACCGGCATCGCCATGGAAGTAGACGGAGGGCGCTGCATATGAGGGTTGGCGCGCGCAATCTTATTACCGATGTGCAGGGGCTTTATGTGGGCAATGCCTCCGATGAGGTCCTGAAATCCGGCAGCACGGTGCTGGTTGGCGATAAGCCCTTCACGGCGGCGGTTTCGGTTATGGGCGGCGCGCCCGGCACGCGCGAAACCGACATCCTGGCGCCTGATAAGCTGGTGCAGGAAGTGGATGCCTTTGTGCTTTCCGGCGGCTCGGCCTTCGGGCTTGATGCCGCCAGCGGGGTGATGGATGCCTTGCGCGATCAGGGGCGCGGTTTTGCCGTTGGCGAGGCGCTGATTCCGATTGTCCCCTCGGCGATCCTGTTTGACCTGGTAAATGGCGGGAAAAAAGACTGGGTGAAAAACCCCTACCATGCCCTCGGTGCCCGGGCTTACGCTGCTCGCAGCGCGGATTTCAGCCTCGGCACGGTTGGCGCTGGCTACGGCGCAACGACCGGCACCTTAAAGGGTGGGCTTGGCTCGGCTTCCATCGTGCTGGATAGCGGCCATACCGTGGGCGCGCTGGTCGCCGTGAATTCTTTTGGCTCCGTCACCTATGATTCCGGCCATTTCTGGGCCGCTCCGTGGGAAGTTGATGCTGAGTTCGGCGGCCTTGGCCCCGCCCCGATGGGCGATCCGCTGGCCCGGCCAAGCCACTCCAAAATGAGCGGATTTTCCGAAAAGGGCAATACCACCATTGCGATTGTCGCCACCGATGCCATCATCGATAAAGCCCAAGCCACCCGCCTTGCCACCGTGGCGCAAGACGGCATGGCGCGGGCGATTTTGCCGAGCCATACCCCTGTGGATGGTGATCTGGTTTTTGCCGCCGCCACCGGAGCCGTGCCGCTCAGAGATGCCATTGTTGACCCCCTGATGATCGGCCACGCCGCGGCGCTTTGCCTTTCGCGCGCCATTGCCCGCGCTATTTTTGAAGCCCGCGCAGAGGCTGGCGATCTTCAACCGACATGGCAGCAACAGCATGGTTGAATTCACCGGCCCTGCGCTCTGCGCCCTCACCGCGGTTGAGGTCCGCGCCCTATTAAAAGCCCGCGAAATTTCCCCGCAAGACCTGCTATCGGCCTCAAAAACCCGAGTTGAGCAAACCGAGCCAAAGCAAAATGCCATGGTGACAAGCTGCTTTGAGCGGGCCCAAAAGCGCATCCGGCCAGATACTCTGCTGGGTGGCATTCCGGTGGGAATAAAAGACCTCACCGATGTTGCAGGCGTGCGCACGACCATGGGCACCATCGGCTATAAAGACCGCGTGCCGGATGCAAGTGATCCCCTGATTCATACACTTGAGGCAAACGGTGCGCTGGTGGTCGGCAAAACCAATACGCCGGAAATGGGCGCGGGGGCCAATACCTTTAATGCCGTATTTGGTGCCACGGGCAATCCGCATGATCTTGCGCTGAATGCCGCCGGATCTTCGGGCGGGGCGGCTTCTGGCTTGGCCACGGGGCAGGTCTGGCTTTCGCATGGCAGCGATTATGGCGGCTCTTTGCGCACGCCAGCGGCCTATTGCAATGTGGTTGGCTTGCGGCCCAGCCCCGGGCGGGCAGGCGGGGGCGCGCAGGGGTTTGATACCATCGGCGTGCAAGGCCCGATGGCGCGAAACGTGGCCGATTGCGCGCTGTTTATGGATGCGATGAGCGGGGGCGAGGGCGGGCCTGTCCAATATCCCGCGCCGGATATTTCGTTTTCAAGCGCGGTCCGGCAGGCCCCCGAGCGTATTCGCATTGGCTATATGCCCGATATGTGCGGCCATGCGCCGATTGAGCGCGAGGTTTCGGCGCGGCTGGACGCGGCCATGATCGAGGCGGAAAAATCCGGCTGTGTGGTGCAGGATGTCCGGCTGGATTTGCGCGGGCTGGATGCCTGCTTTCGGGCCTTCAGGGCGCTGTCTTTTGCCACGGTTGATCTGGACCTGCCCAAGGCCATCAGCTGCCATTTCAAGGCCACGATTGAGGGTAATCGGGCGGATGCCGAGGCGTTGATGGCCTATGATCTGGCCAAGGCCGCGCTCATTCGCAACAGGATTTATACCGAGGTCAGCGCGCTTTTGCGGGCGTTTGATGTGTTGGCCTGTCCGGTTGTAGGCATTGCGCCGCGCCCGTTGGTGGAGGAATTCCCCCGTGAGGTGGCGGGGGTGGTTTCCAAGGATTATATCGACTGGCTCGGCTTTTCCAATTTGGCATCGGTCACGGGGCTGCCGGCTTTATCGCTGCCGCTGCCCCGGGCCGCTGGGGAAATGCCGATGGGCGTTCAGCTGATCGGCGGGCCGCGCGGCGAGGGCGGGCTTTTGGCCTCGGCGCGGGCGCTGGAATGGATATTGGCGGTGGATACCACGCCGGTTGATTTAGGCTGAGCGGCTATTTCGAGGGGGCTTTGGCGCTGGCTTTTTCCAGCGGTTATGCAGCCAATACCATTGCTCGGGCCGCGCCATCACCTGTGCGCTCAGGCTGGCATTCACGGCGGCGATCATCTCTACGGCGTCCCCGTGGGGGATCGCCGGCTCCACAAGCAGCTGCACCTGCCCATCCGCATTTAGCGGGGCATAGGCGGGCACCATCAGCGCTCCGGTTTTCTTGGCCAATTCTGCCATAATGGGTGAGCTTAGCGCCGGATGGCCCAGAAAATCAAGCGGCACCCCGTCGCCAACCCGCTGATCCAGCAGCACCGAAATCACGCCACCCGCCTTGAGGTGCTTGATCATCTTCCGGGTGCCGTTCAGGCCGGTTTGAAAAAGCCCCGCCCCGCCCACAGCCATGGCCTTGGCAAAATGGCGCTCGAAAATCGGGTTGCCGGCTTCACGGTAAATCGAGGCGCTCGGCATGCCCGCCCGCGCCAGCATCACCCGAATGGCCTCCCATTCGCCAAAATGGCCGGATACGATAATCACCGGACGCCCAGCCGCCTGCGCGGCTTTGATCTGGGCAAACGCATCGGGGGCCATCGCCACATCGCTTAGCTTGTCGTGGTAATCCTGGCTGTAAAACAACACCATGAACCCCCGCCCGATATGGCGGCTGACCCGCCGGATAAACGCCCGCTTTTCTCGCCCTTGCAGCTCCGGAAATATCAGGGACAGATTGCCCGCTATCCGCTTGCGCAGCGGCGGCACCCAGCGCACCGCCGCGCCCAGAATTGCGCCGCCTATGGAAAGCCGCCACGCAAAAGGCAGCGGGCGCAGCGCCCATGGCAGCGCATAGATCAGCATCGCCTCGATCCAGTGACGGAATTTTGTGTTGCGCTTCATAGGCTATTGTTTAAGGCTTTTAATCGCTATTGCCCACCGATGATTGGAACGAAAATGATTTTTCTTGATATCTGGCGCTCCTACCGCGCCTTGCCGCTTTGGGTGCAAATCTGGGTGGTTGGCATTTTGGTGCCGGTGAATAGCGCCGCGATTTTCTTTGTGTTTCAGCCAAGCGGGGCCTGGATTGCCATATTGGCCATCGGGGCGATGCTGCCCAATATCGGCATTATGCTTTATGAGCGGGGCTTGTCCAAAATGATGGCGCTGCCGCATTTGCTGCCCTGGAGCCTGCTTGTCCTTTGGCTATTGCTGGCCATGCCCGAAGGCAGCGCGGCTTATCGCGGCTATCTCTGGATATTGCTGGCGGTAAATGCCATTTCGCTGGGCTTTGATTATCCTGATGCGCTGAAATGGTGGCGCGGCGATCGGGCCATTTCGGGCAAATAAAAAGCGCCGTAAAAGGCGCTTTTTGCTATTTTTTGACCGGGTTGATCATCATGACCATCTGGCGGCCTTCCATTTTGGGAATGCTGTCCACCTTGCCGATTTCGGCTTCGGCGACATCGGCGGCCACCCGCTCCAACAGCTTGCGCCCCAGATTGAGGTGCGCCATTTCGCGGCCGCGAAAGCGCAGCGTTACCTTGCATTTATCGCCATTGTCCAAAAACTTGAACACGTTGCGCATTTTGACATCGTAATCATTGGTATCGGTATTGGGCCGGAATTTGACCTCTTTTACCTCAACGATTTTCTGCTTTTTGCGGGCTTCATTGTCTTTTTTCTGCTGTTCGTATTTGAACTTGCCAAAATCCATGATTTTGCACACGGGCGGATTGGCATTTGGCGAGATTTCGACCAAATCGAGGCCGACTTCGTCAGCAAGCTGCATTCCGCGTTCGGGCGTAACCACGCCTATGTTTTCACCTTCAGCGCCAATCAGGCGGATTTCATCGGCACGAATGCGAGAGTTGGCGCGGGGGCCGGTGTCGCGCTGCGGTGGCGCGTTATGAGGTCTGCGAGCTATGGGTCAAGTCCTTAAATAGTGATAATTGGTTTTCGGCCTGT
This sequence comes from Paracoccaceae bacterium, assembly GCA_015485015.1. Taxonomy (GTDB): domain Bacteria; phylum Pseudomonadota; class Alphaproteobacteria; order Rhodobacterales; family Rhodobacteraceae; genus UBA3077. The sequence continues at coordinate 6,802 of WFUK01000008.1, forward strand.
TGGCCTTGCCTCTGTAGATGGATGGAAATGCCGCGCGGGTCAAGGGCGCTGGGGCAATTTGCGCCAGTTTTTCAGCCTATCGCAAGAAAAACCGGCTGCGCGCGGCGCGGCCAAGGGAATCGATCACCGAAACCGAGATGAATCCGCCGCTGCTCACGGGCC
>WFUK01000009.1 GCA_015485015.1 Paracoccaceae bacterium
GCTCATAAAGCTTCTCCCAAAAGGCGCGCGGCCACATGAAGGTTTTGTAATAAAACCCGGCAGAAAGAAACGGCGAGAGCCGGTCGGTTATTGCCATCATATCAAACTTCAAACTGCCGCGATAATTCTGGCTGGCGGCGTGCAACCCCTCAAAAACCTCAACAGATGTGACACGGGTATTGGGGTCCGTAAATGCCCCTTGCCCGAGTGTGAGCAGCGCATTTGGCTCCTCCGAACCTGCTGAAAATATACCCCTTGGCCGGTGGTATTTGAATGAGCGCGCCACCATTTTTTGCCCGTTGGCCAGCAAGGCGGAGGCAAGGGTATCCCCCGAAAAGGCCTGAAGATTTTTACCGTCAAAGGTAAAGGAAAGCGGCTTGCTGCGGTCAATCAACCCGCCTTCAACCCGAAAATTATGTGTCATTTGCGCCGCCCTTTCTGCCGTGCCACCTTCAGCGCCAGTTCTACATGGGTAATTTCGTGCGTCAGGGTATTTCGCGTCACCACCAGCCAATCGCGGCTGCCATATTCATGATACCATAATTCGCGGTGTTCGCCCGCGGGGCTGTCGCGCAAATACATGTATTCATAAAAGGCCTCCGCCGCATTTTCGCTTAACGGGTCCGGGCGGTTGATCAGCGAGGCATCTCCCAAATACGTGAATTCTGCCGCGTCACAAGGGCCAAGAACCGGATGGTTGATGATCATTTCATAAGCCTCTCATTGCAGGTTTGGCTGCGCGCCAACCCCTTTTTCATCCAGCATTTTGCCGTGCTTAAATCTGTCTAGCCGAAACGCGGTGGCGGTGGGATGCGGCGCGCCTGTTGCCAGCAAATGGGCATAGCACCAGCCACTGGCGGGCGTGGCCTTAAAGCCGCCATAACACCAGCCGCCATTAAAATAGAGGCCCTCAATCGATGTTTTATCGATGAACGGCGACCCATCCATCGACATATCCATCTGCCCGCCCCACATTCGCAGCACCCGTGCGCGGCCTATCATTGGCATAAGAGACATGCCGCCCTCGCAAACATCCTCAACTACTGGCAGATTACCGCGTTGCGCATAAGTATTATACCCGTCAATATTACCACCAAAAACCAATCCGCCTTTATCGGACTGGGAAATATAAAAATGCCCGACGCCAAAGGTTACAACCCCCGACAATAGCGGCTTTAACCCCTCGGTCACAAAGGCCTGCAATACATGGGTTTCAATCGGCAGCCGCAGACCCGCCATTGCCATTAGTCGGTTTGACGACCCTGCCACACATGAAGCGACCTTCTTGGCTTTAATCACCCCGCGCGAGGTCTCTACCCCGATGCAAACTCCATTTTTTGTTGTTATATCCGTTACTTCACAGTTTTGGATAATATCCACCCCGCGCATATCCGCACCGCGTGCAAAGCCCCAAGCCACGGCATCATGGCGCACCGTGCCTGCACGTTTTTGCAACAAGCCACCTTTGATCGGAAAGCGCGCATCATCAAAATTCAAAAAAGGATACATCGCGCGCACCCCGTTTTGGTCCAACATCTCAGCATCAGCGCCCGAGAGCAGCATGGCATTACCACGGCGCGAAAAGGCGTCTCTTTGCGCGTCGCTATGAAAAAGGTTCAAAATACCGCGCTGCGATACCATCGCGTTATAGTTGAAATCCTGCTCAAGGCCTTCCCAGAGTTTCATTGACAGCTCGTAAAAAGGCTGGTTGCCCGGCAGCAGGTAATTGGAGCGGATAATCGTGGTATTGCGCCCGACATTACCGCCGCCAATCCAGCCCTTTTCCAGCACCGCAATATTGCTTAACCCGTATTCTTTGGCCAAATAATAGGCCGTCGCCAGCCCATGGCCACCACCGCCGATGATGATGATATCATATTCAGCCTTTGGCTCGGGGTCTCGCCACACCCGCTTCCAGCCTTTATTGCCGGTCAGCCCTTGGGTCAAAACTTTTAGCGCCGAATATCGCATCAGGCCCGCAGTTTTTTGCCGGATGGATCAAACGGCGGCTCGCCTAGCAAAACCGCCTCATGCGGCTGACCAAGGATAAAAACCCCAACCGTATCGCCGGGCCTTGCCATACCATTTTTCAAAAACCCAAGCGCCAGAGATTTGCCAACTGAGTAGCCAAACGCACCCGAAGTGACCCGCCCCACAGGGGTGCCGTCTTTTAAGAAAATCGGCTCGCCGCCCGTGGCATCAGCGTTGTTGCTGGCCTCAACCGCAAAAATTGACAGGGTCTCGCGCGGCGGCGTGTCTTTGATCGCCACATACGCCGCCTTGTTCAGGAAATCCTTATCCATTTTTATCAACCGCTCAAGGCCAACCTCTTGCGGATAATATTCGGGGCTATATTCGCGCCCCCAGCTGCCATAGCCCTTTTCAATCCGCAAAGCCCCGAGCGCGCGGCTGCCCACGGGACCACCGCCACATGCCTTGGCCGCCTCCAGCAAGGCCTCATATAGCGGCACCTGATCATTGGCCGCGCAATGCAGCTCCCAACCCAGATCACCGGTGAAGCTAACCCGAATGGCGATGGTTTTAACCCCCGCAACCTCGATATGCTTTGAGCGCATAAACGGAAATGCCGGCGTTGTCAGCTCCGCATTTGTCAACCGCGCCAAAAGCTCCCGCGCCTTTGGCCCGGCCACGTTAAAGCCGCAAATATCGTCGGTTTGCACCGCAAAACTGGTCCCCTCCGGCAGGGGCACCATATTGAAAAAC
>WFUK01000010.1 GCA_015485015.1 Paracoccaceae bacterium
CGCTGCCTAAGCTGCCTTGCCTGCATGTCCACCTGTCCCTCGGGCGTGCATTATATGCATCTGGTGGACCTCGCCCGCGAGCATATCGAAAACACCTATAAACGGCCGTTTTTTGATCGCGCCCTGCGCGCGGTGCTGGCGCAAATCCTGCCCTATCCGATGCGCTTTCGGGCGGCAATCCTTGGCGCCTGGGCCGCCAGGCCGGTCCGCTTTGCCCTGCCCGGCAAGCTCAAAGCCATGGTGGATTTTGCCCCTTCCAAGCTACCCACCCCCAGCGCGGTAGACCGCCCGCAAACCTTCGCCGCCAAGGGGCCAAAAATCCGCCGCGTGGCGCTGCTTTCGGGCTGTGCGCAAACCGCGCTCAATACCGATATTAACGAGGCCACCATCCGGATATTGACCCGCCACGGGGTCGAGGTGGTGATCAGTAAGGGCATGGGCTGCTGCGGGGCCGTGACCCACCATATGGGCAAAACCGATGCCAGTCACCGCTCCGCCGCCGCCAATATCAAGGCGTGGAAAGCGGCGGATGTGGATGCGGTGGTGATCAACACCTCGGGCTGCGGCACCACGATCAAGGATTACGGCCATATGTTTCGCGATACCGAGCTGGCCGAGGATGCTGCCGAAATCGCCGCCAAGGCCCGCGATATTTCCGAAATTCTGCTGGAAATCGGCATCAAGGGCAAGGGCGAACTCAAGGTCGCCTACCATGCCGCCTGCTCGCTTCAGCACGGCCAGCAAATCAAGGAAGCCCCCAAAACCCTGCTGCGCAATGCGGGCTTTACCGTGCTGGAACCATCAGACCCGCATCTATGCTGCGGCTCGGCCGGCACCTATAACCTGATGCAGCCAGAGCTGGCTGGCCAGCTGGGCGCGCGCAAGGTGGCAACGCTGGAAGCGCTGACGCCCGAGGTGATCTCGGCGGGCAATATCGGCTGCATGATGCAGATCGGCGATGGCACACAGGTGCCGGTGGTGCATACGGTCGAACTGCTGGACTGGGCCACAGGCGGACCAAAGCCCGGCGCGCTTGGGGGGCCGGAGTAACGATCTATTAAGGTTAGCAAAAATCACCTGTTTTTGGCGCGGAATGCTAAGGGTTTGTTCAACAGTTTTCCCTAGCTTTGGCCGTGGAGTGGATGGGAGAATTAAGATGGGACAAGTGTTTCCCTTGAGCGTGGCCGAACAGGGCTATGTGGATTTTGAAATCGTGAGTGCGCTAAGGGCCTCGACGGGGTCAAAGCGCTATGGCGAGATCGTCGAGGATGTGGTGTTTTCCTTGACCGAAAAGGTGACCGCCCTGATGCAAAACGCCCGCGAGCGGGAATTTGCGGAGGCCGAGCGGCTTGCGGCCAAAATCGGTGTGATCGCGCGGCAAATCGGGCTGAAAGGCGTGGCGCAGGTGGCCTCTGCGGCGCAGGATTGCGGCGCGCGGGCGGATTATACCGCGCTTTCGGCGGTCTCGGTGCGTTTGGCGCGCATGGCGGAGCGCTCGCTATTTTCCCTGATCGAATTTGACGCCCAAGCGCCATAGGCCTTGCATTCCGGCGTCGATAGCGCGAGATTTCAGGGAGCCATAAAGGATTTACCATGACCCCCCGATTTTCCACCGCCAGCCAGTCCATCCCGATCTATGCCGTTGCCCCCGACGGGCTGGAACAAGCGCTGGCGCAGCTAGACCCGGCCGCGCGCAACTGGGTGCAATCCGGCGGGTTTTCCGCCAAGCTCGGGCAGGTGGCGCTGATCCCCGATCAAGACGGCGCGCTGCGGGCGGTATTGGCTGGCCAAGGCACGGCTGGCGCACGGGCGCGGGAGCCTTTCAGCTTTGCCCGCATTGCCGCCGCCCTGCCCGAGGGGGATTATCGCATCGAGGCCGGCCTACCCCGACCCGCGCGCAAAGAGGCGGCGCTGGCTTGGCTGCTCGGCAGCTATCGCTTTGATAAATACGCCGCGCAACCACCACAAAAGGCGCGGCTGATCTGCCCGAACGGGATGGATGGCGCGCGCATCGAGCTGGAGGCCGAAGCCGCATTTCTTACCCGTGATCTGATCAATACCCCCGCCAATGACATGGGACCAGAGGCGCTGGAGGCGGCTTTTTTTGCGCTCGCCAGCCAGCACGGGGC
>WFUK01000011.1 GCA_015485015.1 Paracoccaceae bacterium
CGAAGAGCATGATCTTGGGCTGCATGGCCAGCGCCCGGGCGATGGCGACGCGCTGCTGCTGCCCGCCCGAAAGCTGCGCGGGGTATTTTTTGCCTTGCTCGGGCAAGCCGACAAGCGCCAAAAGCTCGGCCACGCGGGCTTTGATCTCGGCATTTGACCGCTTGGCATTTTCCAGCCCGTAAGCGATGTTTTTCTCGATCGTCAGGTTGGGGAATAACGCATAAGATTGAAATACAATGCCAAAATCCCGCTCGGCCGGGGGCAAATTCGATACATCTTTTCCCGCTTGCTCCACCTTACCGGCCGATTGCAGATCAAGCCCGGCAATGGCGCGCAAAAGCGTGGTTTTCCCGCAGCCCGAGGGACCAAGGAAGCACAGGAATTCGCCCTCGACCACCTCTAGCGAAATCTCTTTTAGCGCGGTAAAATCGCCAAAGTTTTTCCAAAGGTTTTCTATGCGCAGATAGATGGACGGTGCAGAATCAAGCATCGGGAATCCTTATAAGTAAAAGGGGGGCAGCACGCCGCCCCCCTGAATAAAGCGGGTTATCCGTTATTTAGGATCGGATTTGCCATCGTAACGGCTGGCCCATTCTTCCAGAATGCGAGCGCGGTTATTGGCGGCGAATTCGAAATCATTGTCGATCATCGCATCCACCAGCCCTTCGGGGAAATATTCCACCGGCTGGGCCACACCCGGATAAGCCACAACGGCGTAACCCTGATTATACAGCTCGTTGGCCTTGCGGGTCACGGACCAATCCACCAGGGTTTGTGCCGCTTCCAGTTCGGCTGTGCCAGCTACAATCGCGGTGGCTTCCATATCCCAGCCTACCCCTTCGCTTGGCACAATGATTTCAATCGGCGCGCCAGCGGCTTTTGATTTCGCTCCACGGAAGGCAAACGAAATGCCGATTGTGGTTTCGCCCGCCGCTGCCAGCTTACATGGCGCAGAACCGGAATGGGTGTAGCGCGAGATATTCTCGTGCAGCCCGTCCATATAGTCCCAGCCGCCATCTTCGCCAAATATTTGCAGCCAGCTCGATACATCCAAAAAGCCGGTGCCCGAGGAATTCGGATTTGGCATAATGATTTGGCCGGCATAAACCGGATCTGTCAGGTCTGCCCAGCTGGTCGGGGCAGGCACGCCATTGGCCTCGCCTTCCACGGTATTATAGCAGATCGAGGCCACCCAGGCATCCATCCCTGTCCATGTGGGCGGGGAGGAGTTATCCACGAATTTCGGGTCGAGGTTTTCGACACCGGCGGGCGCATAAGGCTCCAGCATGCCTTCGCCTTTCATCAGCAAAAGCGAGGTGGCAGCCAAGCCCCAGATCACATCCGCTTGCGGATTATCGCGCTCGGCCAATAGCTTGGCGGTGATAACACCGGTGGAATCCCGCACCCAGTTGATGGTGATATCGGGGTAATCTTCATTAAAGGCGGCGGCATAGCGGGCAAGGTCTTCGGCTTCAACAGCCGTATAGACGGTAAGCTCAACGGCCATGGCTTGCGCGGCAACGCCAAGCGCAAGCACCGATGCGAGTGCGATTTTTTTCATAATTTCCTCCATGAGTGATCGGGAATCCTAGCGAATCTGGCTCCCGTTTTCTTAGTAGTGCCAGTTTATGACAGATTCATAATAATTGTAGGATTATTTCCAGTTTGCGCAAATTAATGGCGAAAACTGGTCATAATTCTGCATTCACTAAACCAGTTTAGTGGAAGTTAAAAACGCCATATAACGGCATACAATTAAACACTATTTAAGGTGATTGGCATGAAAAAAAGCACGCCGGTTCGGGCGTGCTTTTAGCTCATTTGTATTTCAGTGCATTTAATGTGCGATCTGCGCCTCGGCCCCTTTGGCGGCCTCCAGCGCCGCCGTCGCCGCCAGCTCGTCCCACTCAATCGCCTCCGGCATCCGCTCCAGCGCAATCTCTAGCACATCCATCACGTTGGACACAGGAATCAGCTCCAGCCCTTCCTTCACATTGTCAGGAATTTCCGCCAGATCCTTTTCGTTATCCTTTGGAATAAGCACAGTTTTTATGCCGCCCCGCAGCGCCGCCAGCAGCTTTTCCTTTAGCCCGCCGATGGGCAACACATTGCCCCGCAGCGTCACCTCGCCGGTCATCGCCACCTGTCGTTTTACCGGAATTTGCGTCAGCACCGATACAATCGAGGTCACCATGCCGATCCCAGCGCTCGGCCCATCCTTGGGCGTGCCGCCATCAGGCACATGCACATGGATGTCCATCTTTTCGAATTCCGGCGGCTTGATGCCCAAGGTGGTCGCCTTGGAGCGCACAAAGCTCGACGCGGCCTCGATGCTCTCTTTCATCACATCGCCCAGCTTGCCGGTGGTTTTCATCCGGCCCTTGCCGGGCAGGCGCAGCGCCTCGATATGCAAAAGATCACCGCCAACGCTGGTCCAGGCCAAGCCGGTTACCACGCCGATCTGGTTTTTTTCCTCGGCCAGCCCGTATTTAAAGCGCTTAACTCCAAGGAAATCCTCGATATTATCGGAAGACACGGTAACGGTTTTCGCTTCTTTCTTGATGATCTGCGTCACCGCTTTCCGGCACAGCTTGGCAATCTCGCGCTCAAGATTCCGCACCCCAGCCTCGCGGGTGTAATAGCGGATAATGTCCCGCAGCGCGCCATCTTCCAGCACAAATTCGCCCTTTTTCAGCCCATGGCCTTTTTCCTGCTTGGCGATCAAATGCTGCTTGGCGATCTCGGATTTTTCATCCTCGGTATAGCCCGCCAGCGTGATAATCTCCATCCGGTCCAACAAAGGCCCCGCCATATTATAGGAATTCGCGGTGGTCAAAAACATCACATTGGAGAGGTCATATTCGACCTCCATATAATGGTCGGTAAAGGTGCTGTTTTGCTCGGGGTCCAGCACCTCAAGCAGCGCGGAAGATGGATCGCCGCGATGGTCGCGGCCCATTTTGTCAATTTCATCGAGCAATATCAGCGGATTAACGGTTTTAGCCTTTTTCATCGCTTGGATGATCTTGCCGGGCATCGAGCCGATATAGGTCCGCCGATGGCCGCGAATTTCGCTTTCGTCAGAAACACCCCCCAAAGAAATCCGGATAAATTCACGCCCCGTCGCCCGCGCCACGGATTTCCCGAGCGAGGTTTTGCCCACACCCGGCGGGCCAACAAGGCACAGAATCGGCCCTTTCAGCTTACGCGAACGCTGCTGCACCGCAAGATATTCCACGATGCGCTCTTTCACCTTTTCCAGCCCGTAATGGTCTTTATCCAGCACGGTTTGCGCGGCGTTCAGGTCTTTTTTCACCCGCGTGCGCTTGTTCCACGGGATCGAGATCAGCCAATCCAGATAGTTGCGCACCACCGTGGCCTCGGCCGACATCGGGCTCATGCTGCGGAGCTTCTTGAGTTCCGCCAG
>WFUK01000012.1 GCA_015485015.1 Paracoccaceae bacterium
GTTATCGCTATTGAAGCTGGCCAAGCTATCATCGACATCGGCTACAAAATGGAAGGCCGCGTTGATATTAAAGAATTTGCCGAGCCCGGCCAAGCCCCTGAAATCGAAGTAGGCGACAGCGTCGAGGTATTCCTCGAGCGCGTTGAAAACGCCCGTGGCGAAGCGGCGATCAGCCGTGAAAAAGCCCGTCGTGAGGAAGCTTGGGACCGGCTTGAGAAAGCTTACGAAAAAGAAGAGCGTGTTGAAGGGGCTATGTTTGGCCGCGTCAAAGGCGGCTTTACGGTTGATCTTGGCGGCGCGGTTGCGTTCCTGCCCGGCTCTCAGGTTGATGTGCGCCCCGTGCGCGATGCCGGCCCGCTGATGGGCTTGGCCCAACCGTTCCAGATTTTGAAAATGGATCGTCGTCGTGGCAACATCGTAGTGTCCCGCCGCGCCATTCTTGAAGAGAGCCGTGCCGAGCAGCGCGCTGAAATCGTTGGCAAGCTGGCCGAGGGTGACACCGTTGACGGTGTGGTCAAAAACATCACCGATTACGGTGCATTTGTTGACCTTGGCGGCGTAGACGGCTTGCTGCACGTAACCGACATGGCTTGGCGCCGGGTGAACCATCCTTCCGAAATTCTGGAAATTGGCGCGACCGTGAAGGTGCAGGTTGTGAAGATCAACCGCGAAACCATGCGTATTTCGCTTGGCATGAAGCAACTGCAAGAAGACCCATGGCTGGATGTAGAAGGGCGTTATCCGCTCGAATCCGTGCACAAGGGCCGCGTAACGAATATCACCGATTACGGTGCGTTTGTTGAGCTGGAAGCCGGTGTCGAGGGTCTTGTTCACGTGTCTGAAATGTCTTGGACCAAGAAGAACGTGCATCCGGGCAAAATCGTTTCTACTTCGGAAGAAGTTGAAGTTATGGTGCTGGAAATCGACACCGTTAAGCGCCGCGTTTCGCTTGGTCTCAAGCAAACCCAGGGCAATCCGTGGGAGAATTTCTCGGCGGCGTTCCCTGTGGGCACTGAAGTTGAAGGCGAAGTCAAGAACATCACCGAGTTTGGCCTGTTCATTGGCCTTGATGGCGATATTGACGGCATGGTTCACCTTTCGGGCCTTGATTGGGATCGCTCCGGCGAGGAAGCCATTCAGGATTACCAAAAAGGCGACATGGTGAAAGCGGTTGTGACCGATATTGATGCGGATAAAGAGCGCATCAGCCTGTCGATCAAAGAGCTGGGCGATGATCCGTTTGAGGGCGCCGTTGGCGGCATCAAGCGCGGTGCGATCGTAACCGTTGAAGTGACGTCTATTGAGGATGGCGGCATCGAGGTGACGTATGATGGCATGAAGTCCTTCATCCGCCGCTCCGATCTTTCGCGTGACCGTGCCGAGCAGCGCCCAGAGCGTTTCTCTGTGGGTGACAAGATCGACGCCCGCGTTACCAATATCGACAAATCTTCGCGCCGCCTTGGTCTTTCGATCAAAGCCCGCGAGATTGCCGAAGAGAAGGAAGCGATCGAGCAGTATGGCTCGTCTGATTCCGGTGCCTCTTTGGGCGATATCCTTGGCGCAGCGCTGAAAGGCGATGAGGACTAATGCCCCCTTGGGATGGCAAAAAAGAGGATTTCGAAAGAGATCTTTATGAGGAGCGGCGCCGTAAGTGGCGCCGCTCCGGCTTTTGGCGCGGCATCGGGTTTATGGTGCTGTTGCTTGCTGGTCTCGTCTGGTGGGGGGTGAGCCGCGTTGACAGCGAATTCCCGACCGGCGAGCAGATCGCCCGCATCAGCATTAACGGTATCATCACGCAGGACCGCTATCGCGAAGAGGTTTTGGCCAAGATCGCGGCGGATGACGATGTGAAGGCGCTGATCGTCTGGATCAATTCTCCGGGCGGCACGGTGGTCGGCTCTGAAATTCTATATGAAAGCCTGCGCGCAGTGGCGGCTGAAAAGCCCGTGGTGGCGCAAATGGCAGGGGTGGCGGCCTCGGGGGGCTATATTGCGGCCTTGGGCGCGGATTATATTTTTGCCCGACAAAATACCATTACCGGCTCTGTCGGGGTGATCATGGAATACCCCGATATGAGCGGCCTGCTTGAGCAGATCGGGGTGAGCATGCAGGTGATCCGTAGCTCCGAGATCAAGGGCGGGGTTAGCCCGTTTCGCGAGGCCAGCGAGGCCGAGATGGCGGCGCAGGAAGCCATGATCAAGGAAACCTATGCGTGGTTCAAGGCCTTGGTGGCTGAGCGGCGCAACCTGAACGACAATGCGCTGGAGGCGGTGACAACAGGTGGTGTTTTCTCTGGCCGCAAGGCGCTGGAAAACGGGCTGGTCGATGCGCTGGGTGGCGATCAGGCGGTGCGTGAATACCTCGAATCGCTTGATCCGGCTTTGGCGGAGTATGATGTGGAAGATTGGGCGGTTTCGGAGCCAGAGCCTTGGTATAGTGGTAGTTTGTCCACAATTTTGGGCATTAATCCGCTAGTGGAGCGACTTTCTGCGCCAGAATCGCCGCAACTCTATTCCATAACGCGCTAAGGCGTGCCACAATACACATGTAAATAGTATTATGTGTACCCAGACTTATGGTGGCCTTTTGGCGGTACTGGCAACTTAAAGGAGAATAACTTTGATTAAATCAGAATTGGTTCAAAAAATTGCCGACGAAAACCCGCATCTTTATCAGCGGGATGTCGAGCGTATTGTCGGCACCGTATTTGACGAGATTGTCGAGGCTATGGCCTCGGGCAAGCGGGTGGAGCTTCGCGGCTTTGGCGCGTTTTCCGTGAAGAAGCGCGATGCCCGCACGGGGCGCAATCCGCGCACCGGAGAGACGGTTTCGGTCGAGGAAAAGCATGTTCCGTTTTTCAAGACCGGAAAATTATTGCGTGACCGCTTGAACGGCCGCTAAATTGAGCCTAAGTCTGAAGGCATGATGCGCTATATCCGATATTTAATCTTCGCTGTCTTTATGCTGGTGCTTGTGCTTTTGGCCATCGCCAATCGCGGCGTGGTTGGCGTGGCGCTTTTGCCCGAAGGCCTGCCTTATGCCGATGATTTTGCGCTTGAAGTGCCGCTTTTCGCGATCATTTTTGCCTCGATCGGGGTCGGGCTGTTTCTGGGGTATTTTCTGGAATATTTTCGGGAGTATAAATATCGCCGCCAAGCCGCTGTGAAAAACCGCGAGGCGGCGGCGCTGGCTGCCGAGGTGGCCAAGCTGAAAAAGTCAAACGGGTCTGATGAAGATGACGTTTTGGCGTTGCTGAATTAATGCGGGTCAAGATCTGCGGGCTGCGGGATGTGGCTGGCATAAAGGTCGCCGCTGCCGAGGGCGCGGGCTATATTGGCCTGGTGTTTTTTGAAAAATCTCCGCGCAATGTGAGCCTTTCCCAAGCCGCCGAGCTGGCGCTTGCCGTGCCGGCCGGGGTGGCGAAAGTGGCGCTCACGGTCAATGCCACCGACGAATTTCTGGATGCGCTTACCGCGCAAGTGCCGCTGGATATGCTGCAGCTACACGGGGCGGAAAGCCCCGTGCGGGTGGCCGAAATTCGCGCCCGCTATGGCCTGCCGGTGATGAAAGCGGTGGGGGTGGCGGCAGCGAGCGATCTTGCGCAGATTGCCCTTTATGAAGCCGTGGCCGACCAGATTTTGCTCGATGCCAAGCCGCCCAAAGGGGCCGAGCTGCCCGGCGGTAATGGTCATGCCTTCGACTGGAACCTGCTCCAAACCCGCAAATGGCAAAAACCGTGGA
>WFUK01000013.1 GCA_015485015.1 Paracoccaceae bacterium
ATTAAAGAGCTTACACGGGTTTTCTGAAGTAACTTGTCACTCATTTTCTATCCGCCTTACATCAATATTGCCGGAAGAATCCGGTTAAAGTATTACATGAGCGTTAAAGTCGCATAATGTCATTATAGGATGCAAGCAACATCAGCGAAAGAATCAGCGCAAAGCCGACCGCCATCACCGTTTGCATGAATTTCGGGTTGGGCGGCTTGCCGCGCAGCGCCTCGTAAACATAGGAAACCAGATGCCCGCCATCCAGCACCGGAATCGGGAAAAGATTGAGCAATCCTATGGCGGTAGAGATCACCGCGATCAAGGAAATGAAGCTGGTAAAGCTGGCTTGGGCCGTGGCGCCCGATATCTGCGCAATGCCAATCGGGCCTTGCAGGTTTTTCACCGAAATATTGCCAAGGATCATATGCTTCAGCCCGCTTAGCGACGAGGCCATCACGCCATAAACCCGCCCTCCGGCATATTCGACCGCGGTAAAGATCGAGGGCGTTTGGGTGGCGGGAGAAAAATAATATTGGCCATAAACCCCGATCATCACCCGCTGGGTAAAGCCGCCCTCGCCATCGGGAAAATCGCGCCGCTCGGGGGTCAGGCTCAGGGTCAGGGTTTCGCCGCCGCGCCAGATGGTGAGCGCCACCTCGGCATCTTCCGAGGCCTCAACCTTATCGCGCAGGGCCGAGAAGCTATCGAGCGGCACACCATCCGCTTCCAGCACCACATCCCCCGCCAAAAGACCGGCCTTATCGGCGGCGCTTAATGGCTCCACGCCGGCGACTAGCGGGATGAAAAAGTAAGGCACATTCAGGTTCATCCGCCGCTCGCCGCGCAAAACCTGCATCTCGACGGGGCTGGCCGGATCCAACCCTTCGGACGCATCAATCATATCGCTATAGCTTGTGATGCTCAGGCCATTGATAGCGGTAATCACATCTCCGGTCTGCATCGGGTTTTCATAGGGGAGCGGGGTGATTTCGCCAATGGTCGGCTGCTCCAGCGCCTCGCCCTGCCACATGACAAGGCCGGTAAAAACCACCAGTGAAAGCATGAAATTCGCCATCGGACCGGCCAGCACGGTTAGCGAGCGCCGCCAAACGCTGGCCGCCGGAAAGCTGCGCGCGCGGTCATATTCGTTATAGCCATCCAGCGCTTCAGACGCGCCGGAGCTGGCGGCATCACGATCCCCCAGAAATTTCACATAGCCGCCCAGCGGAATCGCCGCCACCTGCCAGCGGGTGCCGCGCTTATCCACCCGCGACCAGATAACCGGTCCGAAGCCAAGCGAAAACACCTCGGAATGGATGCCGCACCAGCGCCCGACGATATAATGACCATATTCATGGATGGCGACCACAATGCCCATCAAAACCACAAAGGCAAAAATGGTGAGGACGGGACCTCCGATATAGGGGATATTGGCTAGCCAATCCATGAGCGGCTCCTTAGATTTGAGCGGTTACAATGGCGCGGGCGGCTTTATCAGCGGCCAGCACGTCTTCAAGCGTGGTTTGCGGGGCGTCTCTAATCGCTAGTATTTGGGGATGGCAAAGGGCATTTTCAACCAGCCCCGCCATATCCAGAAATTCGGTCTTGCCCGCGATAAAACCGTCCAGCGCGGCTTCTTTTGCGCCATTAAATATCGCCCCCGCATGGCCTCCCATATCGAGCGCCTCGCGCGCCAGCCTTAGCGCCGGAAAACGCGCTTCGTCGGGCGTGGCAAACCCCAGATCGCCCATCTTGGCAAAATCCAGCGGCGGAATCGGGTTTGGCGCGCGCCGGGGCCAATGCAGGGCATAGCCGATCGCGCCGCGCATATCGGGGCTGCCCATATGGGCGATGATGGTATGATCAACAAATTCGACCATCGAATGTACGATAGCTTGCGGATGCACCACCACCTCTATTTGGCTTGCCTCACAGTCAAAAAGATATTTGGCTTCAATCACTTCCAGCGCTTTATTAAACATAGACGCGGAATCAATCGATATCCGCTGGCCCATATCCCATTTCGGATGTTTCATCGCCTGCTTGGGGGTCACATCCTGCATTTCCGCCAGCGTAAAATCCTTGAATGGCCCGCCAGAAGCCGTCAGGATCAAGCGCCGGACCGCCTTCGGGCTTTCGCCATTCAGCGCCTGAAACAAGGCAGAATGCTCGCTATCCACCGGCAAAAGCCTAGTGCCATGCGCCGCGCATCTGGCCAGCAAAAGATCCCCCGCACAGACCAGACTTTCCTTATTGGCCAGCGCCAAAACCCCGCCATGCCCCGCCAGCGCCATCGAGGCCCGCAGCCCCGCCGCGCCAACAATTGCCGACATGCCCCACTCAACCGGCCGCGCTGCCGCCTCGGCAATGGCATCCGCCCCCGCCGCCACTTCAATGCCCGTGCCTTGCAA
>WFUK01000014.1 GCA_015485015.1 Paracoccaceae bacterium
ACCCCGAGCTGGTGCAGGGGCTGGACCCAAAAATCTGCCTCCAGCTTCAGGCGATTCCGTGGAAAATAGTTGGGAAAACCACGCTGATCGCGGCGGCGGATCACGGGAAATACGCGGCGATCAGCCGACAATGGCCGGGGCGGATCCGGCTGGTGCAGGCGCGGCTCGAGGATGTGTATCAAAATATCGAGGCGCTTTTTTCGCCGCAGCTCACCTATTGCGCCTCCAACCTGTGCGAGGACAAATATAGCTGTCGCCGGCTGAATGTGGTGCCGCAGCGCTGGCGCACCGCGATCCTTTTGGGGCTGGCGCTGGGGCTGATGGCAGCGCGGCCTGATTTGGCATTTCTGATTCTATTTTGCTGGGCTTTGCTGAGTAATATCGCCACCTCCTCCTTGCGGCTATTGGCGATATTTTCCTTTGCCAGCGATAAAAATCAGCCACAATCCTCTGCCAATATCGCCCGCATTTCAGATCATCAAAAGCGGCCCCGCGTATCTGTCCTGATCCCGCTTTATAAGGAGGATAAGGTCATCCCCGCGCTGTTGGCGGCGATGGAGCGCCTCACCTATCCCAAGGAGCTGCTCGACATCAAAATCCTGCTGGAGGAAAATGACGAAATCACCCGCGCTGCCCTGAAGGATGCCACCCTGCCCCATTGGGCCGAAATTCGCGTTGTGCCTGCTGATATCATCCAGACCAAACCCCGCGCGATGAATTACGCCCTGCCCTTTTGCACCGGCAGCATCATCGGGATTTATGACGCCGAAGACCGGCCCGACCCCGACCAGATCGATAAAATCACCGCCCATCTGGCCGCCAGCCCGCCCGAGGTGGTGGCGGTGCAATGCAATCTGGATTTCTATAATACCGACAAAAACTGGCTCTCGCGCTGCTTCACCATCGAATATTCCGCGTGGTTTCGGGTGATTATGCGAGGCATGCAGCGCATGGGGCTGCCGCTGCCCTTGGGCGGCACCTCGGTATTTATGCGCCGCGCCGCGCTGGAAAAGATCGGCGGCTGGGATGCGCATAATGTGACCGAAGACGCCGATCTGGGCATGCGCCTCGCCCGCTTTGGCTATCGCTGCGAAATGGTAAATTCCACCACATGGGAGGAGGCCAATAACGTCCCCGTCGGCTGGATCAAGCAGCGCTCGCGCTGGATCAAGGGCTTTATGCTGACCTGGATCACCCATATGCGCCGCCCCGCCGAATTGATAAAAGACCTTGGCCCGGCGGGGTTTTTCGGCTTTCAGATCGTGCTGATGGGCACCTTCACCGCCTTTTTGCTGGCGCCGGTTTTTTGGCTGATGTGGCTGGTGCTATTCGGGCTGGATCTGCCGCTCATGGCCCTGATGCCCGCGTGGTTTTGGCAGTTTTCCATGCTGGCCTTGCTGCTGAGCGAAGGCATTATGGCCAGCATCGCCATCACCGCGATCATGATCAAGCGTAAATATTCGCTGCTGCCCTTTGTGCTGACCATGCCGCTTTATTGGCCGCTTGGCACCATCGCCGCCTATAAAGCGCTGTTCGAGGTGGTGGCAAAACCGTTTTACTGGGACAAAACCACCCATGGGCTGGATCAGCCTTAGGCGTTTGCGTCTTGCTTCAGGCGGGTTTCGTAAGCTTTGGAAATATGCTCTCGCAGGGCTTTATCGGCGGCGTCCTTGTCGCGATTGGCAATCGCGTCGACGATCAAAGCATGCTCGGCCAGCGCATCCGCGCCGCGCCCCTCGGCGGCCAAAGAGGTGGTGGTGAGCAGCGCCATGGTGCGATGCACCGATTCGAGCTGCCGGATCAAATAACGATTATGGCTGGCCAGATGGATCTGCCGATGAAACCGACGATTGGCCAGCGCCAGCCCCCTTGGATCATCCACCAGCTTTTGGTCCATCAACACAAGGTCTTGTAATATCTTGATTTCTTCGGGTGCCGCATGCTGCGCCGCCAGCTGCGCCGCCAGCCCCTCAAGCTGCGCGCGCACCGCATAAAGCTCGCCTAGCTGATCATGGTCAAGCGACGCCACCACCATCGAGCGCCCGTCCCGCACCAGAATGCTCTGGGTTTCCAGCCGTTGCAGCGCCTCGCGCACCGGCGTGCGCGACACCCCGAATTTCTCGGCCAATTCGGATTCCACCAGCCGATCTCCGGGCAAATACGCCCCTTGGTCAATCGCATCCAGCACCATTTCATAGGCGTCTTTATTTTGCTCGCTGGCACCGGCCATAGTGATCTCCTTTTTTGGCAAGATATAGCGATAAATTCGCCTGCGCAATGGGTGTTGCGCGCGCACCCCCAAAGGGGTATCGATAAGCATGCCAGCATCAGATTTCACCCATGTGCGGGATTGGGTCTTTGACCTGGATCACACGCTTTACCCCGCCGCCAGCCAACTATTTTCACAGCTTGAAGTGAATATGGAGCGATTTCTGATGCGCGAACTCCAGCTTTCGCAGGCCGAGGCCACCAGCCGCCGCGCCCGCTACTGGAAGGATCACGGCACCACATTGGCAGGCCTGATGCTGCACCACAATACCGACCCGCACGCCTATCTCGACGAGGTGCAGCAGATCGATATGTCGGTCCTGACCCCGAATCCGGCACTAGGCGCGGCGATTGCAGCGCTTTCGGGCCGCAAAATCGTGTTTACCAACGGTTCACGAAGCTATGCGCTACAGGTGCTGCAGGCTTTGGGGATGGAAAATATCTTTGACGAAATCTACGGGATCGATGATGCGGAATTCATCAGCAAACCCGCCGCACAGGCCTATGATACCGTGTTTGGCAAGGCAAAGATCAGCGATAGCGCCGCCGCGATGTTTGAGGATGACCCGCGTAATCTGCTGATCCCCCATGCGCGCGGGCTAAAAACCGTGCTGGTCGGCCGCCCTCGCCCTGCGCCCCATATCCACCACCATACCGAAGATCTAACCGCCTTTCTGGGCGCGCTGGCTTAGGGGGAATTGATGCGGATCCAAACCGAAATTCTGATCAGCGGCGGCGGTGTAGCGGGGCTAAGCGCAGCCTGTGTTTTTGCCGCTGCCGGTTTTGAAACCCTCTGCGTGGACCCCGTGCCGCCCATCACCAGCCCCTCCAGCAAAGGCGCGGATCTGCGCTCAACCGCGTTTTTGCTGCCCTCGGTGGAACTGCTGGCTCAATCCGGCCTATGGGAATGCCTTTCCCCCCATGCCGCACCGCTAAAAATCATGCGGATACTGGATTCCGGTGGCGAAGCCGGCGTGGTGCGCGAGCAGGCCGATTTTCTCGCGTCAGACCTTGGGGTCGAGGCCTTTGGCTATAACCTGCCCAACACCTTGTTGCGCAAAACCATGCTGGAATTTCTGGCGAAATTCTCCAATTTCCAGCTGCTCGCGCCCGAAACCACCGGCAAAATCACCCCGCGCAGCACCGGCGCATTGCTGCAACTGGCCAGCGGAGATCAGGTGCAGGCCCAACTGGTAATCGCCGCTGACGGTCGAAATTCATCCCTGCGGGAGCAGCTGGATATCGGCATAAAAACATGGCGTTATGGCCAAAAAGCGGTGGTATTCAACACCCGACACACAGAGCCGCACCAGAATATATCCACCGAAATCCACCGTTCCGGCGGCCCGTTTACCCTGGTGCCGCTCGCCGATCCGCACCGCTCAGCGATTGTCTGGATGGAGCGCGGTCCTAAAGCCGCCGAGCTGTTTTCGATGGACGAGACCAACTTTAACCAAGCCCTGAACCAGCGCTCCTGCGGCACGCTCGGCGCGATAGAGCTGGAAGGCAAACGCGCCATTTGGCCCATTATCGCCCAGCGGGCCGAGCGGCTAAACGGCCCGCGCACCGCGCTGATTGCCGAAGCCGCCCATGTCATCCCGCCCATCGGCGCACAGGGGCTGAATATGAGCCTTGCGGACCTTGCCACGCTTTCCGAGCTGGTTCTCCAAGCGCGAAATCAAGGCCAAGATATCGGCGCGCCGGCCCTGCTCCAAGCCTATCACCGCGCCCGCTGGCCCGATATCGCTCGCCGCATCGCCGGCGTTGATTTGCTAAACCGCAGCTCGATGGCCGAGCAACCCTTCCTGAAAGACCTGCGCCGCACCGGCCTGAAATACCTGCACGGCATCAAGCCCCTCCGCAACGAGCTAATGAAGCGCGGCCTCGGTGCCAAATAGATTTCAGTCTTCCAAAAATACTCGCAGGGTGAATGGCCCAAAGGGCCAGAGGGGCAGCCGCCCCTACACCGCCTCGATCTTCCCCGCCGCCAGCCGCACCACCCGATCCATCCGCGCCGCCAGCGCATGATTATGGGTGGCAATCAGCGCCGAAAGCCCGGTTTCCCGCACCAGCTCCATC
>WFUK01000015.1 GCA_015485015.1 Paracoccaceae bacterium
CTCGTATTTTGTGCGGCCCCGGTTGGAGGAAAGCCAGCGGCTTTGGCGGGGTTATGTTGAAGAATTCTGTTCTGCGACAAGTATATCCGCCACGATTTCACGGCGGGTAGAGACGATCAATCCGGATTGCCGATTGGCGAAATACGGCGCGCGGGCGGCGGAATTATGGCAATTGGGGGCGATGTTTGAATGACTGTGCTGAAATCTACCCTCACGGGCGGCGCGGAATTTGAAGCCAATACGGCTGCGCTGCAAGCGGCGCTGAACGAGGTGAAGGCGCTGGCGAAAAAAGTGGCGCTGGGCGGCTCGGATGGGGCGCGCAAGCGGCATTTGGCGCGGGGCAAGATGCTGCCCCGGGACCGGGTGGCGGGGCTGCTGGATGCTGGGTCTGACTTTCTTGAAATCGGAGCGCTGGCGGCGCAGGGCATGTATGGCGGGGTGGTCCCTGCTGCGGGGGTGATCGCGGGGATCGGCTTGGTGCATGGGCGCGAGGTGATGGTGCTTTGTAATGATGCCACGGTGAAGGGCGGCACCTATTATCCTTTGAGCGTGAAGAAGCATTTGCGGGCGCAGGAGATCGCCGAGGAAAACGGACTGCCTTGCATTTATCTGGTGGATAGCGGCGGGGCGAACTTGCCAAACCAAGACGAGGTATTTCCGGATCGGGATCACTTTGGCCGGATATTTTATAATCAGGCGCGGATGAGCGCCAAGGGCATTGCGCAGATCGCCGTGGTGATGGGGTCTTGCACGGCGGGTGGGGCTTATGTGCCGGCGATGAGCGATGTGTCGATCATTGTGAAGGAACAAGGCACGATCTTTTTGGCGGGGCCGCCATTGGTGAAGGCGGCGACGGGCGAGGTGGTGAGCGCCGAGGATTTGGGCGGCGGCGATGTGCATACGCGGCTTTCCGGTGTGGCGGATTATCTGGCGGAAGATGATGCGCATGCGCTGGCGCTGGCGCGGCAAGCGGTTGCCGCGCTCAACCGACCCAAGGGGGCCGGCATCGCGCGGCAACGGTCGGTGCATCCAGTGCATAATCCGGAGGAAATGCTTGGGGTAATCCCAGCGGACCCGAAAGTGCCATATGATATTCGCGAGGTGATCGCGCGGGTGGTGGATGGCTCGGAATTTGATGAATTCAAGGCGCGATATGGCACGACTCTGGTTTGTGGCTTTGCCCATATCGAGGGGATGCCGGTGGGGGTGATCGCCAATAACGGGGTGCTGTTTTCCGAGAGCGCGGTAAAGGGCGCGCATTTTGTCGAGCTATGCTGCCAGCGCAAAATCCCGCTGCTGTTTTTGCAGAATATCACCGGGTTTATGGTGGGGAAAAAATACGAGTCCGAGGGGATTGCGCGGCACGGGGCCAAGCTGGTGACGGCGGTGGCCTGCGCTTCGGTGCCTAAAATCACGGTGCTGGTTGGTGGCTCTTATGGCGCGGGGAATTACGGGATGTCGGGGCGGGCCTATTCGCCGAGGTTTCTGTGGACATGGCCGAATAGCCGGATTTCAGTGATGGGTGGCGAGCAGGCGGCGGGCGTGCTGGCGACGGTGAAACGCGATGCGATCGAGCGGGATGGCGGGGAGTGGAGCGAGGCTGAAGAGGCGGATTTCAAGGCCCCGACGCTGGCGATGTTTGAGGAGCAAAGCCATCCGGTCTATGCCACCGCGCGGCTGTGGGATGACGGGATCATTGACCCGAGAGACACCCGCAAAGTGGTGGCACTCTCGCTGCGGGCGGCGCTGAATGTGGAGATAGAGGAGACACGTTTTGGCGTGTTTCGGATGTAGGGTGTGTGCTTTGCACGCACCATTGGAGAAGCTGAAATGTTCACTAAAATCCTGATCGCCAACCGTGGGGAAATTGCCTGTCGGATTATGGAAACGGCCCATCGGATGGGTGTGGCTACGGTGGCGGTCTATTCCGATGCGGATGCCACAGCCAAGCATGTGATGCTCGCTGACGAGGCGGTGCGGATCGGGGCCGCGCCGGTTGGCGAGAGCTATTTGCTGGGGGAGCGGATCATTGCGGCGGCGCTGAATGCGGGGGCCGAGGCGATCCATCCTGGCTATGGGTTCCTTAGCGAAAACCCTGAGTTTGTCGAGGCTGTGGAGGCGGCGGGGCTGGTCTTTATCGGGCCATCCGCCAGTGCGATCAAAGCGATGGGCCTGAAGGATGCGGCCAAGGTGCTGATGGAGGAAGCGGGCGTGCCCGTCGTGCCGGGGTATCATGGGGATAACCAAGACGATGATTTTCTGGCGGGCATGGCGAAGGAAATCGGCTATCCGGTGCTGATAAAAGCCGTTGCGGGCGGCGGTGGCAAAGGGATGCGCCGCGTTGAGCGTAGCTCTGATTTCTTGGAAGCTTTACACGCGGCGCGCCGAGAGGGCAGCGCCAGTTTTGGCAATCCGCAGGTGTTGATCGAGAAATATATCCTTAGCCCGCGCCATATCGAAATGCAGATATTTGGCGATAACCATGGCAGCGCGGTGCATTTGTTCGAGCGGGATTGCTCGCTTCAGCGGCGGCACCAGAAGGTGATCGAGGAGGCCCCCGCGCCGGGCATGACCGGGGCGATGCGCGAAGCGATGGGGGCGGCGGCGGTGAAGGCGGCGCAGGCAATAGGCTATTCCGGCGCGGGGACGGTGGAATTCATCGTTGATGCCAGCAATGGCCTGCGGGCGGATGGTTTTTGGTTTATGGAGATGAACACCCGCCTTCAGGTCGAGCATCCGGTGACCGAGGCGATCACGGGGCTGGATTTGGTGCGGCTCCAGCTTGAGGTCGCCAGCGGTGGTCGCGTGCCTGCGCAGGGCGATATCACCTGCACCGGCCACGCTTTTGAGGCGCGGATCTATGCCGAGGATGTGCCGGCAGGGTTCTTGCCCGCCACGGGGCGGCTTGAGGTGCTGGATTTCCCTGAAGGCGTGCGGATTGATAGCGGCGTGCGGGCGGGGGATGAAATCTCGCCCTATTATGACCCGATGATTGCCAAGCTGACCGTGCATGGCGATAGCCGGGCGGAGGCACTGGCGCGGCTGTATAATGCGCTGGGCCGGACGGATATTATCGGCTGCACCACCAATATCCCGTTCCTCGCAGCATTGGCGGCGCATAAGGGCTTTGCGGCGGGGCAGGTGGATACGGGGCTGATTGACCGCGATCTGGAGGCGCTGGTGGCGCAGCCCGAGCCGAGCGGGGCGCTGCGCGCCGTGGCGGTGATTGCGGCGCGGGATTGGGGCGAGGGCTTCAGCCTGTGGCAGCCTTTGCGGCAATCCGTCGGGCTGGATGGCGAGGGGTATTGGGTGCAGGTGCTGGGCGCCGGGCGCTACCGTGTTGAGGATCTGGAGGTCGAGATTTTGGCGCAGAATGGCGCGCGCTGGAAGCTCCGGCTTGAAGGCCGAGTGCGGACGGCGCGGGTGCATCGCGTCGGCGGGCGGGTCTATGTGATGATGGACGGGCTGGGCTTTGAGGCGGGAATTGACGATCCGCTGAAC
>WFUK01000016.1 GCA_015485015.1 Paracoccaceae bacterium
ACCCCACACCCGCCAGCGAGGACCCTGCTGAAGCACAGGTGGCTGGCGCGCGCGCCGAAGCTGGGCGGGTCACCCCGAAAAACCTCAAGCCGGCGGCCAAGCCTGCCGATGATCGCAAGCAAACCCGCAATACCAAAGGCGGAGGCGGCAATGATCGTCGTCGCTCGGGCAAGCTGACCATCAATCAGGCCCTTGGTGGCGGTGGCAATCGCCAGCGTTCTATGGCTGCGATGAAGCGCCGCCAAGAGCGGGAAAAGCGCAAGATGATGGGCGGCCCGGTCGAGCATGAAAAGGTTTTCCGCGATGTGCAGGTGCCGGACGCCATTACGGTGCAGGAACTCGCCAACCGGATGACCGAGCGTGTGGCTGAAGTGGTGAAAGCCCTGATGACCAACGGCATTATGGCCACCCAAAACCAGACGATTGACCACGAAACAGCGCAGCTGATCGTGGAAGAATTCGGCCATAAAGTGGTGCGGGTTTCCGATGCGGCCGTGGAAGATATTCTGGCGTCTGAATCCGAGGCTGACGAGGTGAACCTGCAAACGCGGCCGCCTGTGATTACCATCATGGGCCATGTGGACCACGGCAAAACCTCGCTTTTGGATGCGATTCGCAAAACCAATGTGGTAAAAGGCGAGGCGGGCGGCATTACCCAGCATATCGGCGCTTACCAGATCACGCTTGATAGTGGCGAAGTGATGAGCTTCCTCGACACCCCCGGCCACGCGGCCTTTACCTCGATGCGCTCTCGCGGCGCGCAGGTAACGGATATTGTGGTGCTGGTTGTGGCGGCGGATGACAGCGTTATGCCGCAAACCATCGAGGCGATCAACCACGCCCATGCGGCCGAAGTGCCGCTGATTGTGGCGATCAACAAAATGGACCGAGAAGGCGCTGACGCTACCCGCGTGCGCACCGAGCTTTTGCAGCATAATGTGGTTGTGGAAGCCATGTCTGGCGATGTGCTGGATGTGGAGGTTTCGGCCATTACCGGCCAAGGTCTTGATAAACTTCTGGAAAATATCGCGCTGCAAGCGGAATTGCTGGAGCTGAAAGCCAACCCGGATCGCCCTGCCGAAGGCGCGGTGATCGAGGCCAAGCTCGATGTGGGCCGTGGCCCTGTTGCTACCGTTCTGGTGCAAAAAGGCACGTTGAAGCGCGGCGATATTTTTGTGGTTGGCGAGCAATGGGGCAAAGTCCGCGCCTTGATCGACGATCAGGGAATTCGCGTCGAAGAAGCCGGCCCGTCTGTGCCGGTCGAGGTTTTGGGCCTGAATGGCTCGCCCGAGGCGGGTGATGTGCTGAACGTGGTGCCGGATGAAGCCCGCGCCCGCGAGATCGCGGAATATCGTGCGCAGGTGGCCAAGGATAAGAAAGCTGCGGCTGGCGCTGGCGTTTCGCTCGATCAGCTTTTGGCCAATGCCAAGGCGGACCAGAACGTATCGGAGCTGCCGATTGTGCTGAAAGCCGATGTGCAAGGCTCTGCCGAAGCGATTGTGCAGGCGTGCGAGAAAATCGGCAATGACGAGGTTCGGGTTCGGGTGCTGCATTCCGGTGTGGGGGCCATCACCGAATCCGATGTGACCCTGGCCGAGGCTTCCGGCGCGCCAATCATTGGCTTTAACGTGCGGGCCAATACCCCTGCGCGCAACGGAGCCAACCAAAAAGGCGTGGAAATTCGTTATTATTCAATCATCTATGATCTTGTGGATGATATCAAAGCGGCGGCTTCCGGCTTGCTATCGCCCGAGGTTAAAGAAACCTTTATCGGCTATGCCAAGATCAAAGAGGTGTTTAAAATCACCGGTGTTGGCAAAATCGCGGGTTGCGAGGTCACCGAAGGGGTGGCGCGCCGCTCGGCGGGTGTGCGCCTGCTGCGCGATAACGTGGTGATCCATGAAGGCAAGCTGAAAACCTTGAAGCGGCATAAAGATGAAGTGAAAGAGGTTCAGTCCGGTCAGGAATGTGGCATGGCGTTCGAGAATTACGAAGACATCCGCGCGGATGATGTGATCGAGATTTTCACCACCGAAGAGCTGGAACGCACGCTGTAATCCGGTCAGGCTTTAACGCAAAGTAATCTATTGTATATGGGCGGAATTCTTCTAGAATTCCGCCCATGTCTTTATGGATCACCCTTATTATCGTCACGCTCGGAATCGCGGGCATCGTTGCCCTGGTGCATTTCACCGGCGGCTCGGCGCGGTTGCGGCTGGAAAGCAAGGCGGGGGTGATTGCGATGTGGAATAACGAATTCCCCGACCATCCCGCGCTGGGCGCCATGCTGGAGCCATCGAGCTTTGCCGCGCTGATTGACCTGGAAAATAACGGCACCGGCCTGCTTTGGGCGATGGGCGACGAGGCGGTCGGGCGGGTGCTGGGTGCGGGCGCGCTGGAGGAGCGCGGGGAGGTGCTGCGCCTTGAGCTGCCGGATTTCACCGCGCCGCATGTGGATGTGGAGATCAAGGATAAAATGATCCGCCGCATCTGGGCCGAAACCCTGAAAACCGTGCTTGAGGAAAGGGTATAATATGAATTTCCCCGATATCGTTATGCTTTCC
>WFUK01000017.1 GCA_015485015.1 Paracoccaceae bacterium
CCCCTCGGCAATCGCGGTTTTGCCCACGCCCGGATCCCCGACCAGAATCGGGTTATTCTTGCGGCGGCGACACAGCACCTGAATGCAGCGATCCACCTCGTGCTGCCGGCCAATCAGCGGGTCCACCTCGCCGGCCCGCGCTTTGGCGTTCAGGTCGTCACAATATTTATCAAGCGCGGTTTCTTTTTTCTCGTCGGGGGTGATGTCATCGGCCATATCGCCCGCGCCCTGCAGCGGCACATGCTCGCTATAGGCGGGGTCTTTTGCCACCCCGTGCGAGATGAAATTCACCGCGTCATAGCGGGTCATGTCTTGCTGTTGCAGATAATATGCGGCGTGGCTTTCGCGCTCGGTAAAGATCGCAACCAGCACATTTGCGCCCGTCACCTCGGCATGGCCGGAGCTTTGCACATGGATCGCGGCGCGCTGGATCACGCGCTGAAAGCCGGTGGTCGGCGCGGCTTCACTGCCCTCGATTTCCGAAACCAGCGAATCCAGATCATTATCGATAAACCGTGTGAGGCGCCGCTTGAGCTTGTCCATATCGACAGCGCAGGCGATCATCACCTTGCGGGCTTCCGGCTCGTCTACCAGCGCCAAAAGCAGATGCTCCAGCGTGGCCAGCTCGTGGCGGCGTTCATTGGCGAGGCTCAGCGCTTTGTGAATCGCTTCCTCAAGGGTGGTGGAAAATGATGGCATCTAGCCCTCCTGACCCGAATTTATATGCAACTGCGCGTTTCGCAGCCTAATGCTTACCCTATAATTTCGGGTTTATTTGCCGAGCTTCAAGGGGAATCGTATAAATTGGAATAAAAAACCGGTGATCGGGCGCTTTGGCCGCGGTATTTCCCGCCGAGCGAAGCGAGGCCATGGCCCAATCGCCCAAAGGGTTTTTCGCCAGAAAAACAATTTGGGCGGAGGGCAGCACGGCTGGCGGCTCTCCCGCGCGCTAATATCGAATTTTGGCAAGCAGCCCGAAATGATCGCTGGGCCAGACGCCATCAAGTGGTGCATTTCCGATGATTTCGATATCGGTAATATGCCCGCGCCCGCGCGCCTTGGGGTGGCCCGCAAAAATATAATCAATCCGGCGGTCCGGCTCGAATTCGGCGGCCACAAACGGGTTTTGGTTATCCCATGTCAGCCCCGCGCCCTTGCCCGCCACGGCCCAGGCATCATGAAAAGCCAGCCCGCTGGCGGCGGCGGTGGTAAGCCCCGTAAGGGCGCGAATTTCGTCGCTCATCGGCTCGGCATTAAAATCGCCACACAGGAGCGGCGGCATTTTTCCCGACGTGTTTTTCTTCACAAATTCAGCCACTTCTCGCACCTGCATCTGCCTGATATGGCTTTGCTCATAGCGCCAGTTCAGATGGGTGCAGAAAAAATCATATGCCCCGCGCGGACCATCAATGCGGGCATATATCGCATTGCGGGTCTCGCCGGTCTCTTGGCTACCCGAAAGGGTGAGGGTCTCGGATTTCTCAATCGGCCAGCGCGAAAGGATGGCATTGCCAAAGCCGGTGCCATTCATCGTCATGCAATCGGCATGGGCATAGTGATAGCCCAGCTTTTTCGCCAGAATTTTGCCGTAGTTTTCCGCCGCATCCCCCCAGACCTCTTGCAGCGCAATCACATCGGCATCGGCCTTTGCCAGCGCCGCTTCAATCGCGGGGGCGCGGGTTTCCCATGGGCCGAATTGCCACCATATATTCCAGCTAAGCACCGAAAGGCGGGTTTCGATCGGGCCTGAATTACTAATCGTCATGCTCACCTCTAAAAATTGTCTTTTGCCGTGCGGATTTTGGCAAATTCCGCGGCATCACGCGCGCGCAAAAACGGATTCGTGGCCAGTTCCAGCGACAAAAGCGACGGCACGGTGGGGATATTTGCCGCCCGCAGGCGCTCAATATCGGCCACACGCGCGGCAATCGCGGCATCTTCGGGCATTTGTGCCGCTGCGAATTTGGCATTGGCGAGGCTGTATTCATGGCCGGAATAAACCATGGTCTCAGCGGGCAGGGCGGCCAGCTTTTGCAAGCTGTTATGCATCATCGCCATATCCCCTTCAAACACCCGCCCGCAGCCCATGGCAAACAGGCTGTCGCCGGTAAATACCGCGCCCTCAAAGGCAAATGCGATATGGTTAACCGTGTGGCCGGAAACATCAATCACCCGCCCTTGCAGGCCACCAACCGCCACCATATCCCCCTCGTTCACCGCCAGATCAAGGGCGGGCAAGCGAGCCGCATCCTTGGCCGCGCCCACGATCTCGGGGGAGGTTTCGGCCAAGATCCCGGGCAGACCCTCCACATGATCCCAATGATGATGGGTCAGCAGCACCATGTCCAATTTCCAGCCCTTATCCTTGAGCGCGGCCAGCACGGGTGCGGCCTCGGGGGCATCGATCAGCGCGGTGGTTTCGGTGGCGGTATCATGCAGTAAAAAGGCATAATTATCGGCAAGGCAGGGCAGGGTGAGGATTTCATAGCGCATGGCGGGCCTTTCGTTTTGAGCGAGAGTGGCGCAAAAAGGCGGGCGGCGCAACGGGTATTCAAGGCCTCCGCGCGTGGCCGGTAAGACGGGGTTGCCCCCGCCTTAGGGATTTAGCTCAAGGACGCCGCCGCGCGCGAGATCTTCTCGCCCGCTTGCGCACCGAGGCTTTTCAGGGTGTCGTTTTCGCCAAGGCTGGCAAAGGTCATCATCGCCATCGGATCAATGAAACGCACGGTGCAATTGCCGTCGCCATTATCCTCAACCGTCACATTGCAAGGCAGCATCAGCCCCACATCGGCGCGCGCGGTCAGCGCCTGATGCGCAAGGCCCGGATTGCAGGCTCCAAGGATGGTATAGGGGCGAAAATCAACGTCGATCTTCTTTTTCAGCGTGGCCTTAACATCCACCGTGGTCAATACGCCAAAGCCCTCGGCGGCCAGTGCGGCGGTCACTTTTTCCACGGTTTCATCATGGGTTCCGGCAACGGTTACA
>WFUK01000018.1 GCA_015485015.1 Paracoccaceae bacterium
GAAAAAGCGCCTGCCGGCAGATGTGTCGTCCCAACTGGAAACAGGGCCGTCGATCGAAAAAAGCATTGCCCCGCTGCGCAGTTTTGTCGCCGAGCCAATGCGCTATGGCAATATGTTTTTGGCAGGAGATGCCGCCCATATCGTGCCACCCACCGGCGCGCGCGGGCTGAACTCGGCCGCTTCGGATATTTACTATCTCTACCACGCCATGCTTGATCATTACAAAAAAGGTGATGACACCGGGCTGGAAAACTACTCACAAAAAGCGCTGGCGCGGGTTTGGAAAGGCCAACGGTTTTCTTGGTGGATGACGATGCTGCTGCACAACTTTCCCGAAACCACCGGATATGACAAAAAGCTGCAACAAACCGATCTCGATTATCTGCTTTCCTCTGATAGTGCTATGAAATCATTGGCGGAAAACTATGTAGGATTGCCGTTTTAGGCCAAGGCCGATCATTCATCAAAGCGTCCGGACATATTCTCCTCATACCCTTTGGCCGGCAAATTTATCCTGAAAAGCTTGCAAATTGCTGGATACGGCGGTTTTCGAGTTGGATTTTACTTGGGTTAGACGCCAACCTGTCTTGGAAATTGTGCGTCAGAGGTATATAGGATGGAGATAGCAAACAAAAACCCGCCCACACGCGGCGCGTTTTCCGTCGCCCGGGCTGATAACACACCCCCCGCGCCGCCCTTTAGTCCAATCCCCTAGCGGCCTTGCCCTTGCCAAAAGCACAGCATTCAAACGGCGGCGCGGGTGCAAAGCTGCAAAGCAAAACCACATCAAACGCGCCGCTATCGTGCTATTTCCCCAAGCACCAGCGCATCACGGCTTTTTGGGCATGCAGGCGGTTTTCGGCCTCGTCCCAGATCACCGATTGCGGGCCGTCCATCACGCTGGAGGTCACTTCCTCACCACGGTGCGCGGGCAGGCAGTGCATGAACAGAGCGTCAGGCTTGGCATGGGCCATAAGCGCATCATCCACCTGATAGGCGCGCAGCTGGTTATGGCGGCGCTCCTTGGTGGTTTGGCTGTCATGCATCGAAACCCACGTATCCGTCACCACGAGATCCGCGCCCTCGACCGCCTTTTGCGGGTTGCTCTCAAGCTCCACATTCACACCCTTTTCCCGCGCCCATGCCACAAAACCGGCCTCGGGTTGCAGGGTTTCGGGAGCGGAAATGGTGATATCAAAGCCGAATTGCCCAGCGGCATGAATGAGGCTGGCCACCACATTATTACCATCCCCCAGCCACACCACTTTTTTATCCCTGATCGAGCCGTGATGCTCCTCATAGGTCAGCACATCGGCCATAATCTGGCAGGGATGCGTGCGGTTCGTCAGGCCGTTGATCACCGGCACCGTGGCATGCTCGGCCATTTCCAGCAGGGTGCTTTCTTCAAAGGTGCGGATCATGATCAAATCGACATATCGGCTAAGCACCCGCGCGGTATCGGCGATGGTTTCGCCGTGGCCAAGCTGCATATCCGAGCCGGACAGCACCATGGTTTGCCCGCCCATCTGGCGCACACCCACATCGAAGCTCACGCGGGTGCGGGTGGAGGGCTTTTCAAAGATCAGCGCAACCATGTGATTGGCCAGCACAGCTTCCGCGTCCGGCGTGCCTTTGGGCAGGCCTTTGCGGGCGGTTTTGATGCGCTTGGCTTCAGAAATCATCCGGTGCAGGTCTGCGGGATCCGTTTTGTGGATGTCTAGAAAGTGGTTCATGCCTGCAATCCTTTGTTATTTTCGCAATCCAGCTTCCGTTCCAGCGCCGCCGCCGCGCGGTCCAACCGCCAGACGGCCTCGTCCAGATCCTCGGTGGACATATTGAGCGGCGGCAAAAGGCGCACCACGTTATCCGAAGCGGGCACAACCATAACCTTTTCGTCATAGCCCGCATTGACCACATCCATCACCGGAACCTTGCAGCCCAGCGCCAGCATCAGGCCGCTGCCGCGCACAAAGGTAAATATATCCGGATGCCCGGCCACCAGCCCCTCCAACCCTTGGCGCAGATGGCCTGCGAGGCGGGACACGTCAATCAGGAAGCCGTCAGACGTAATTTCGTTCATCACCGCACAGCCCACGGCACAAGCCAGCGGATTGCCACCATAGGTGGAGCCGTGGGTGCCGGCGACCATGCCCGATGCGGCTTCCTCGGTCGCCACACAGGCGCCAAGCGGAAAGCCCCCGCCGATGCCTTTGGCGATGGTCATGATATCGGGCGTGATCCCTGCCCATTCATGGGCAAAGAGCTTACCTGTGCGGCCCATACCGCACTGGATTTCATCCATTATCAAAAGCAGGCCCTGCTCGTCACAAATCTCGCGCAAGGCTTTCAGACTGGCATCACCAAAGGGGCGAATGCCGCCTTCGCCTTGGATCGGCTCCAGCAAAATCGCCGCCGTTTCTGGCCCGATCACAGCCTTTGCTGCTTCAATGTCGTTAAACGGCACCTGCACAAAGCCCGGCAAAATCGGCCCGAAACCGTCGATCATCTTGGCCCCCTTGGAAGCGGCAATACCCGCGCTTGAGCGGCCATGAAAGGCCCCCTCGAAGGTGATGATCTCCACCCGCTCGGACTGGCCCTTGGCGCTGAAATACTTCCGCGCCATTTTTACCGCCAGTTCCATAGCTTCGGTGCCTGAATTGGTGAAAAACACCGTGTCGGCAAAACTATGCTCGACCAGCTTTTCCGCCAATGCCTCTTGGTTGGGGATCTCGTAAAGGTTGGACGTGTGCCATAATCGTCGGGCTTGCGCTTCCAATACGGCAACCAGCTTGGGATGGGCATGGCCAAGGCTACAGGTGCCAATGCCGGCCCCCATATCCAGATACATCTCTCCAGCGTCGGTTTCTAGCCAAGGGCCCTGACCTTTCTTGAAAGAAAGCGGTGCCCGCGTATAGGTTGGCAATACGGGGCTTATCACGTCCGTTACTCCTTATTAAAAGCATAAAGCGCCCAAAATCGGGCGCATCACCCTCTTGCCGTAAAGGCAGGGGCGAGTCAACAAAACGATAGGGGCGCGCGCTTTGTCTCATCTGCGCCAGATTTGGGCTTTTACGGTTGACCCCCTTCCGGCCAGCGCCTAGTTTGTAACAGCTTTGTAACATGCGCAGAGAGGTCTCGAACCCCGATGAAACTGAACCCGATAGCCAAGGTCTTATGGGCCGCTGTGGCGATATCCAGCGCTGGACTATTGGCCCTTTACCTAAGCAAACCCGAATTGTTTTTGTCCGATAATCCGGCGCAGGTCTCGATCACCGCCGATTTTGAGCTGACCAACCAATATGGCGAGATCGCTCGCGATGAGGATTTCGCAGGCCAGTGGATGCTGATGTTCTTTGGTTACACCAACTGCCCCGATGTCTGCCCCACCACCATCGCCGAAATGTCGGCCGTTATGGCGGGGCTGGGGGCGGATAGCGACAAGGTGCAGCCGATCATGGTAACCATCGATCCCGAGCGCGACACCCCCGAGGCGCTGGCCACCTATCTCGATTTCTTCAGCCCCGGCCTTGTGGGCCTTACCGGCACGCCGGAGCAAATCTCCACCACCAGCAAAACCTTTAATGTTTTCTATGCCAAAGCGACGGATCCAGACGCGCCGGACGGCTATTCCATGGCCCATTCCTCGCATGTATTCCTGTTTAACCCCGATGGCGAATTTATCCGCCTTTACCGATACGGCACCTCGGCCGAAGCCATTCTTGAAGACCTAGCCAACCGGATGTGATCTGCCAAAACCCCAAGGAACCCCAGATGAAACGTCATTTTTTCGCCCTTTTCCTCGCCATCGCGGCCAGCTTTCCCAGCCTTGCTTTGGCAGACCAGCCAGGCATCACGGTCGAGCAACCATGGTCTCGCGCCTCGATCGGGGATAGCCGACCCGGAGCGGCCTATCTGGTTGTGCAAAATACCGGCACAGAGATCCGCGTTTTGACGGGGGTAGAAACTGATATGGCCATGATGCCGCAAATCCATCGCACCACAACCGACGCAAACGGCGTTAGCCAGATGGCCCCCGCAGGCGAGATCGAAATCTTGGCGGGTGAAAGCCTGACCCTTGCGCCCGGCGGCTTGCATATCATGCTGATGCGCCTGAACCAGCCGCTGGTTGAGGGCGAGAGCTATGCCCTGACGCTGGTGTTCAAAAACGGGCATAATGTCGATATTTCCGTGCCCATTCTGGGTGTGGCAGCGCGCGGTCCGGAAAATTGATTTCTCGGCGGACGGTCGCGGGATATCTGGCTGGAAGCGTGGCGCTTGCGGGCGTTGTGCTGGCGATAGGCTGGTGGCAGGTCGATGGTCCTGGCGCCGCGCCCGCCGCACCGCTCCGCCCGTTGCCACTTTCGGAAATGTCGTTTTCCATGCAAGACCAAAACGGTGCCGAGGTCTCGCCCGGTGGGCTAATCGGCAAGCCCAGCCTTGTTTTCTTTGGCTATACCTTTTGCCCCGATGTATGCCCGACCACCCTATCCGATATCTCCACATGGCTGACCGAGCTTGACGCGGGTGCCGAGCAGCTCAACGCGGTTTTCATCACCGTAGACCCCGCGCGCGATACCGTGGCGGCCATTGCGCAATATATCGGATATTTCCACCCCGCCCTGCAAGGCTGGACCGGCAGCAAGGCCGAAACCGACCACGCCGTCGCCGATTTTCGCGCCAGCTATACGCTGGGCGAAGGGCCGGATTATGCGGTGGACCATACCAGCGGTGTATTTCTATTTCAGGCCGACGGGCGCTTTGCCGGCGTGATAGATCTGCACGAAGACCGCGCCCAGGCCGTTGCCAAGGTCGAGCGGCTTTTGCAGCCGTAAATTTAGCGCTATAATCCAGATAACACACTGATTTATCATATGATATTTCGCCTCCAACTGACCTTACTAAACTGGTTTAGTAAGGTCAGTTGGAGGTGTTCGAATTTCCTGTAATTTCGGCAAATAACAACCCGTGGCTAGACAATCCTTCCGCCGACCCATAGCGTCTGTCCGCACCTGCTGGAGCCACCCATGGAAAACCGGAAAATCTTGCTCACCGTTTTGGTGATGCTTCTGGCCAGCGCCTTGATCGCCGGCACCAGCCTGCTGGCCAAAGCCTTGGGCACCGCGGCCCTTGGCCCGGCGCTAACCCGTTTCAGATCACCGCAGGACGTTATGTATTTGCCCTCGCCGCGCTTTTACTCGCCACCGCCATCCTGCCCCGCACTTCACCAAACCCGCGATCTGGCTGCATTTTGGCTGCGCCTCGGCGGGCTCATTTGGCGTCACCTGCATGTTTGCCGCTTCGGCGTTGATTCCGCTGCCTGATCCAAAGCCATTCGGCGTCCAGCCTCTGGATGCGACTGCATTTCTGAAGAATAAGGTCAATGTGCCAACCGAGCGCTGGAACAGTATTTGGCAGGATATGCACGGGGCGGCCTTTATGGTGGCGGGCGCGCAGAAGTCGGCGTTGATTGAGGACTTTCATAATGCGGTAACAGAGGTGGTCCTAGATTTTCGACCATTTAGCAGCCAATTTAAGATGGATCATGGTTTCATTCAGGCTGCCAATCTCACGGGTTCTGTTTTTCTGTCATAGGCCTCGTCCGGCGTCAATATTCCATGGCGGGAGTGCGGGCGCTTGCACGCCATACTTCTTCGACAGCTCCGTGGCGCAGGGAATAGAGCGTGCGTCGGTTGCCCTGCCGGTCAAACTTTAGCCCTTCCTCTTCTAGAATTCGGTTGAACTGCTTTTTGTGATCAACAGGGAACAGACGGTCGGTCGGTTCCGGTTGATTGCGTTCAATCATCCGCTCAAAAGGTCGAACAGCACCCGTGGTGCTTTTGCAATACCCAACCCCGCGCTTGCCGCGCACTTCGATTTCGAGGATCGTCTCGCCGGTGGCGTCATCTTTGACGATCTCGATATCAAGGTA
>WFUK01000019.1 GCA_015485015.1 Paracoccaceae bacterium
GCATGAGCTGCGCGCCGGATCAGATAAGGCCAAGCAGGTGAAGGCCGCCTTGACCGCTGAAGGGGTCTGGAGCCAGTATCTGGAGGTTGGCATTGGCCCGGATGCCGAGGTTTTCTCCAAAGCCCAGGTGCTGTCGTCAGTAGGGCAGGGGGCCAAGGTCGGGCTGCATCCTTCATCTGTCTGGAACAATCCGGAGCCGGAGCTGGTTTTGGCGGTGTCCTCTGCCGGAAAAATTGTGGGGGCCAGTCTTGGCAATGATGTGAACCTGCGGGATATCGAAGGGCGCTCGGCGCTGCTGCTCTCCAAGGCGAAAGATAACAATGCCTCTTGCGCGATTGGTCCCTTCATCCGGCTGCTGGACCGGGATTTCACTCTGGACCACCTGCGCAACGCCGAGATAAACCTGCGCATTGACGGGCCGGATGGGTATCAGCTCAAGGGCAAGTCCTCCATGTCCGGTATCAGCCGCGATATTGAGGATCTCGTCGCCCAGACCATTGGCCGCCATCATCAATATCCCGATGGGCTGATGCTGTTTTTGGGCACCGCTTTTGCCCCAACCAAAGACCGCGACATTCCCGGCGAAGGCTTCACCCATAAATGTGGCGACAGGGTCAGCATTTCGTGCCGTGAGCTGGGCGAACTGGTAAACAGTGTCGATCTGTCCACCCAATGCCCGGAATGGCGGTATGGCCTGCGGGAGCTGATGAGCAACCTCGCCCGCAGGGGCTTGATTTAAAAGGAAATAACATGCTGCATGGAAAACATCTGATTGCTGGAAAATGGGTGGGAGGGGCTGAGCGCTTTGCCAATATGCCCGTTCGCGGCGCGGCTGAGCAATTTGCGGTTGGGCGCGTTGAGGATATAGAGCAGGCCGTGCAAATGGCTGAAGCGGCATTTGCCAGCTATAGCCAGCTCACCCGCCCCTTGCGGGCTGCTTTCCTGCGCCGGATTGCGGATGAGATCGAAAGCCGAGGTGCCGAGATTACCGATATTGGCAGCCGTGAAACCGGGCTGCCAACGGCGCGGCTGGAGGGCGAGCGGGGCCGAACAACCGGCCAGCTAAGGCTTTTTGCTGACCATATCGAGGCTGGCGATTATCTGGATCGTCGCCATGATAAGGCCTTGCCCGACCGCGCCCCGCTGCCCCGCCCTGATCTGCACATGATGCAGCTGCCCATAGGCCCGGTGGCGGTATTTGGGGCGTCCAATTTTCCGCTGGCATTTTCGGTGGCGGGGGGGGATACCGCCTCGGCGCTGGCCGCGGGCTGCCCGGTTGTGGTTAAAGGCCATTCAGCCCATCCCGGCACCAGCGAGATCGTGGCGCAGGCCATTGATGCCGCCATTCGTGCCTGTGGCCTGCACCCGGGTGTGTTTTCGCTGGTGCAGGGTGGCGCGCGTGTGGCCAGCCAGCACCTTGTGCAGCACCCGCTGATTTGCGCGGTTGGCTTTACCGGCTCGCTTTGGGGGGGGCGTGCCTTGTTTGACCTGTGCGCTGCCCGCCCGAACCCGATTCCGTTTTTTGGAGAATTGGGCAGTATTAACCCGATGTTCTTGTTGCCGGCCGCCATGGCTGCGCGCGGGGCGGAGCTGGCCGAAGGCTGGGCGGCATCCCTGACCATGGGCGCGGGGCAATTTTGCACCAATCCCGGCGTAGCCTTTATGTTGGCCGGGCCTGAAGCGGATAGCTTTGTGGACAATGCGCAGCAGGCCTTGGCAAAGGTGGAGGCACAGCCCATGCTAACACCCGGGATCGCAGAGGCCTATGGCGAGGGGTGCGATCAAATGGCGGGGAGTGACGCGGTGCAGCAGGTTTTGACTACAGCCAGCGATTCCCGCGCGGCCACCCCGCATCTTTACCTGACCAGCGGCGCGGCATGGCTGGCCAACCCGGCCCTTGCGGAGGAGGTATTTGGCCCGCTTGGGCTGGTGGTTCTGGCCAAGGATCAGGCGGAAATGCAAACCATTGCCCGCGGTTTGACCGGCCAGCTCACCTGCACTTTGCATATGGATAGGGCAGATTCCGACCTGGCACGCCGCCTTTTGTCCATTCTTGAGCGCAAGGCCGGGCGGCTGCTGGCCAATGGCTTTCCGACCGGTGTTGAGGTTGCAGACAGTATGGTGCATGGCGGGCCTTATCCGGCCTCAACCAATTTTGGCCACACCTCGGTGGGCACCCTTTCTATCCGCCGGTGGTTGCGGCCGGTGTGCTACCAGAATATGCCCAAAGACCTGCTGCCCGATGATCTGGGCTGATCACAATTATGGCCTTATCCGGCGGGTGGGGCCACATTGACGCCAAATTCATATACCAGTTGGCCACCATAAAAGGCGGTAATGATAATAAGAATCGAAAGGGCCATTTCCACCAGAACGATTCCCGCAACAGCCCCTTTTCCGAGGCTAAATCTTCGCCACCAGACAAAGATGCGTAATATCCCCCATATCGCAAAGGCGCTGGCCGTGATGCCGCCAAGGGACGCATGGGTTTCGGTCAGGGCCTCGGGCACGCCACCACTGGTGGCCACATCCAGTGCCAAAGAGCCAAAAATAGCAGCTATGGTGGCACCAATTCCGGCCAATAAAGCCAATCCGGCTGAAAGATTGGCCATGCCGCCGCGCCCATCAAGCGGGATTTTTCTGGCCCATGCATAGAGGTCCAGCAGAAATAGGCTGATAAAGAAGGCAATGGGAAAATGGATGACGAGAGGATGAATTTGCTCCAGTGATAACATGATCTTCTCCTTTTTTATTTACAAAATGGTTAGGGCATGGGGTTTGAAGCGCCGGTATCTGCGCTGTGTTGAAAGCCGGCCATCGCTTCTGGTAAACCCGTAGATGAGGTCTCTACTGAAAAGACCGACCCCGCCCAAGGCTGCGCCAAAAGCTCAGCGGCACTTTGGCGCCGCACAGCCGTGGTGATCAGCAATGAGCGCAACCCTTCCCCGCCAAAGCAGCAACTGGTGACAAGATCAACCGGCAGCCCTATGCGAGAGCGCACCTGCCCCTCGGGAGAGAGCTGAAGCACCGCGCCGCCACCGTAAAGGGCTGTCCAGATGTTTCCGTCGCTATCCACACATAGCCCGTCAAAAATACCCAGTTTTTTATCTTGCTTTATCAGCGCCCGCCGCGCCCCAAGCTGCCCGGTTTCTAGGTCACAGGCATAGGCCCAAATCGTGTTGATATGGGAATCGGTTATATAGAGCGTCCTTCCGTCGCCACTCCAGCCCAGCCCGTTGGGAGCGGTCAGGTTGCCCAGCACCCTATGCACCATCCCGGAAGGTTCAACCCGAAACAGGGCACCGGCCTGCCTGCGGCTATGGCTCAACCAGCCAACCCAGAAATTACCCAAAGGGTCAACGCGGCCATCATTATAGCGCCCCGGCACATCCTTTGGCCCGCATAGTTTCACCGGATCACAGATTACGCGCAGCGCTGCGGTTTGCGGGTTAAAGCGGCATATTCCTTCATGTTCCAGCGCGACAAGCAGCTCATTATTGCTGCAAAACCCGATCGCCCCTACCGCGGAGGGCATGGGCCATTGCCCGGTTTGGCCAACCCCCGGCACCAGCCGATATATAGCAGGGCGCAGGATATCTGCCCAATAAAGCGCATTTTGCTTTGGGTGCCAAAGCGGGCTTTCTCCCAATATGGCATTGGCCTGTTGCAGGCAATGAAGGGTGGGTTTTATCACGCAAACGGGCCTTTTGGCAGCGGCGCATCCTCCCGCAACAAACCCTCTTTTTGCAGCTCGGCCCAGAGATCGTCGGGAATTTCAAAAGCCATCAAATCAACATTTTGCTCAATTTCATGGGTATGCACCGCCCCCGTTACCACCGAAGCAACCCGCTTTTGGCCCAGCGGAAACTGTATGGCCGCCGCCGCAAGCGGGGTGTTGTGGCGGGCGCAGACCGCAGCGATACGGTTGACCTTTTCAACGACCTCGGGGGAGGCAGCGCGATAATCATGGGTGGCACCGGGCGTGGCACCGGTGGCCAGAATGCCGGATTTAAAAGGCCCGGCGATCAAAAACGAAAACCCCTGAGCTTCAGCCAGTGGAAACAGCTCCTCCAACCCGTCTTGCTCCAACAGGCTATAGCGCCCGGCCAGCATATAGCAATCCAGCGCCGCATTTTTGGCGAATTGAACGCTTGGCCCAACCTCGTTAACCCCGATGCCAATCGCTTTGATCACGCCCGCGCGTTTCAGCTCCTGCAAGGCGGGCACAGCCCCCTCAATTGCCTCTTTGAAACGGGCATCGTAATTTTCGCCGTGATGGGCCACATCCACATCATGGATCAGGGCAATGTCGATCCGGTTCATTCCCAAACGGTGGTAACTATCCTCAATCGAGCGCATAACTGCATCATAGGTGTAATCATGCACGATTTTAAAGCCATGGGTGCGCTTCCAGTTTCCGGGTCGGATATCCTTGCCAAAGGCGGGCTTCAGCAGCCGTCCGACCTTGGTAGAAAGGGTAAACGAGGCGCGATCTTTTGCGCGCAGCACATGGCCAAACCGATGCTCGGCAACGCCGTGGCCATATTGCGGCGCCATATCAAAATGGCCAACCCCTGCCTGATAAGCGGCCTCAACCGTGGCCAAAGCCTGCGTCTCGGGCAAGATCTCAAAAAGGTTGCCAAGCGGCGCGCCGCCCAGCCCCAAAACCGAGACCTCACATTCTGTTTTGCCTACTTTCCGGCGTTTTAAAGGGGTGTTCATCTTGGTCCTCATCAGGTTGGGTTTTTGGGTGATAAAAGTGCGGTTTGTATCGGAAGCAGCATCGCTGCGTGGTCAAGATCTCCGAAATCGGCCAGCAGCGATTGCAAATGCGCTTGAGCCGCCGAAGCGGCGGTCAGGCTCTCTGCGGCGGCGGGCACTTGCGAAAACGCGTAATTCAGGTCCTTCAAATGGGAGCTTGCATGCCCATGCGGAGTGAAGTCGGCGGCGCCAAGGCGCGGGCCGATGGTTTCAAGGATTTTTCCGTCAACCAACCCGCCGCGCATCGCTTCGAGCAGCGCAGTTGGCGCAATGCCCAGGGCCTCGCCAAAGGCAACACCCTCGGCCAATCCGGCGATATAACAGGCCACCACTATCTGGTTGGCAAGCTTGGCCGCCTGGCCGGTCCCAACCGCCCCCATATGTGAAACGCGCCCAAGCGTGCCAAGCAGCGCGGTGGCTTTTGCCACATCTCTTTCCGCAGCCCCCAGAAATATCGAAAGCGTTCCTTGCTCGATACCCGCAGTGCCGCCTGAAACGGGGGCGTCAACAAATTGGTTGGCATTCGAGAAGCGGGATTGAACAAATCGGGCGGTTTCCGGTGTGTTGGTGCCCATATCCGCCACCAATGCGCCGGGTGGCAAATGGTCAACCGCCCCGCTGGTAATGAGTACGTCAGAGACCGCCTTTGCATCATGAAGAAAAAGCAAAACGGCTGAAGCGCCTTGCACCGCTTCACGCGGGGAAGATGCGATGGTGGCAACGGAGGCAACCGCCTCTATCCCCGCCCCCTGTGAGCGGTTCCACGCTACCATTTCATGGCCAAGCTTTGCCAAGCGCAACACCGCCCGCCGCCCCATTAGGCCCAGCCCTAAAATGCAGATTTTCTGGTTCATCCCGTACCTCTCAATCCATTTTGGTATGACGAGATTTCGTTGTTCTGTCAAGATACGCTGGGTGGCTTGAGGGCGAATCCCTTTAGCTTTTCACAATGAATTAGGAGAGTAATTTGATAAAATTGCCGGCATGGACGTAAATTTTTGCTTGATAATATGTGGTTGGCATTAGCATATTGATGGAGGGATATGGATATTCCGATATGGTATCATTGGTTAAATAGGAAGACATCTAAAATAATTGCGCTATGTCTGCTGTGTTCTATGTTCATGAGGATATTCCGGCCGCCTACCGGAAGTTCTTGTGGATTAACCCGGTCATCCACATCACTACCGAGATGCGCAAAGGGTTTTATCCAACCTGTCGCGGGGATTTCATCTCGCTGCTTTACATCCATGACAACGGGTCCGGAATCTTGCGATCACCTCTATTTTCGATATTATGGGATGTATGGTCATTGCTCGCGATGACATGGAGCGGATGTTTATGCGGAGATTTGTTGATAAAGTTTTAGCACCTGTCGGTTAAAGATGCTTTCATAAGACCAAAGCGGGGCGTCTTGCCATTCAGGTGCCAGCCCTT
The DNA here is from genome assembly GCA_015485015.1 of Paracoccaceae bacterium. GTDB lineage: Bacteria > Pseudomonadota > Alphaproteobacteria > Rhodobacterales > Rhodobacteraceae > UBA3077. The sequence continues at coordinate 6,199 of WFUK01000019.1, forward strand.
GCCATGCGGTTGCTGCGTCGATGAGCTTTTCGGCCCATGTCTCCACGGTCTCATCCGCAAAAACGACCCCACCCAGGTTCATTCTTTGGGCCTGGGTGCGCAGCCCCAGGGTATCGCTGGCGACAATGCTATACCGCATTATGGCATATTCGCAAAACTTCAGCGAAGGCGCATAGGCGTGAAATTCCAGATTCATAAACGCCATGCCAACCCCGGGATTTTCCCGCAGTAATTCATAGAGCCGCGCCCTTGGCAGGCGGCCATAATAGGTGATATCGGGGTTTTCCCGCAGGCGCGCTTTTTGCTCGGGTTTGGCCGGCCCTGCGATATGAATGTGCAATCGTTTGCGCCCGCCTTCTTTGGCCGATATCCGGTCAAACACATCCAGAATAAATCCGGTTTTCCGGTTTTTGGGCTTCATCGAGCCGATAAACCAGATATTCGCCGGCTGGTCCGCCGCTGGCTCAAGGCTCTTTCCCGCGGGCAGGTTGTCATAGCCCAGATCAATAATATCCGCTGGTTTGAACAGCTTGAAATGGTTGGTTTCGGCCGCCCAGGGGTTGCCCGCCAGCCGATGGGCGAAAATCTGCATCAGCAGGTTGGATAGCTTTTTGAAAAAGCCCCGCCGCCCGCGCGCCAGATTAACCGAGCGGTGGTCAACAACAATGGTGGATTTAGCCCGCAAAAGCACCAGCCCGATGCGCAGAAAAACAATCAAAGGCACGTTTTTCAACCGGTAAAAAACATGGATTACATCAATGCGCTCGTCGGCGCATTTTTTGGCGATGCGCAGCCCCTGACGGAAGATTGTATAGACCTTGCCGCCGGATCTGCGCCGCCGTAGGCACAGGAATTCGCAAAACTGCTTTTCGGTAATAAACCCGCGATTCTTCCCGAAATCCGCGACAATCACCTTCTCAACCCGATCCGATAAAAACGCCAATCGCGGAAATATCTCGGCGGCATTGGCACCGGCATCGCCCAATACATTGGCTGTCACATACAGGATTTTCATGAATCAGATAAGCGCAAGGCCGTGATGCAAGACCCTTCGGGGATGTCGATCAATTGCTCTGATCTATAGGCCTTGGTGTTTCGGGTTTTGCCGGCGGCATCGGCAAGGCAGAGCTGCACCCGTATTTTTTTGCCAAAGCTGAAATAGATCTGGTTCACCCCTGCAAGCTCTACTGGCGCGCCCCCGATCTCGGTGGCCGCTTTTATACTGCCGTCATGGAAGGTCACCACCTGCCCGCTTAACGCCGTGCTTTCTTCGATATGAAAGCGCAAAAGCGGCTTGTTCTGGTGTAAGCCCCAGGACCAGCAGGCTGCGGGGTGGCGGCGCTCTCCGTCCTCATGGGTGGTGCAAAGGGTGACATCCTTTAATTTCGGGCAGGCTTTGTTAACCGCCTCGACAATCCGCGCCTCCCCTTGGCGCGCCAAGGCCCAAACCCGGCCCATAATATAAAGCTTCACCCCCCATTCATCAGCGCGGGCATAGACATTGCGCACAATATCAGGCCAGCCGCTGGCAAAATCATCGCCGCAAATTATGGTTTCGCTGTTAAAAAACCGGCTGAAAAAGTCAAAATTATCGCTCCAGCCGGGGTCTCCATGGGTGGCATCGTCAAAGTAAAACCCGATATCGTCGGTCCAGCTTTCCTGCACCACATCCGGCGCAAAGCCTTCATGCACCACCATATTGTCAATGCCGCTGGTGAATTTGTCAAAAAGGCTGCGGCTCAGGTCAATCCCCAGCCGCTTTTTCACCCAGGGGGCGGGCTCAAACGTGTCGATGGTATGGATCGGGGCGGTGCCAACGCGGTTTTTATGAATCACATTGGTCGAGGAGCCAAAGAGCGGTCCTATTTCCAGATAGACCCCGGCTTTCTTTTGCGCGGCAAGCCTGCCTAAAAAATCAAGGCCGGTCAGGGTCATGGTGCGGGGGGCTTTGGGCATTATCTGTCTCTCTCCTGAAGGGTATTATACAAGCTGGCTTTCAAACCATTTTAGCGTTTCGGGGATGCCGCGATTGAGCGTATAGGTCGGGGCGAATCCCAGCTCGCGCTTTGCGCGGCTGATATCGGCCCGGTTATGGCGCACCTCTCCTGTCATGGCCTCGGCATGAAACAGCTCAATCTCCCGCTGGCGATCATAGGAAAGGAAGATTTTTGCAATCTCCAGAATCGAAGTGCCTTTGCCCGTTCCCAGTTGAAATACCCCTTGGGCATCCTGTTGGATAACGCGGGTGATCGCATCCGAAATATCATCGACATAAATGTAATCCCGGGTTTGCAGGCCATCGCCATTGATCTTCAGCCGGTTTTGCTGGAAATACATTTTGCAAAAGGCCGATATCACACTGGCTTTGCGCCGGGAATTCGGGCCATAAACATTGGAAAACCGCAGGCTGGCAGAGCTGAGACCATAAGACCCCCGATAGGCAGAAAGCAAGCCTTCAACCGCCAGCTTATGCGCCCCGTAAGGCGAAAGCGGCTTGGCCGAGACCGTTTCATTGATCGCCCCGTCATAATCGCCAATGATAGCCCCGCCGGTCGAGGCGAAAACCACCTTGGCCTCGGGGGCATTCAGCCGCAGAAATTCCAGCATTTTCTGGGTTTTTACCACATTATTGTCAAAGCTGCGCAAGGGGTTTTCAATAGATTCCTGAACCGTGGTATAGGCCGCCAAATGCACCACCACATCCGCCTGGCAATAAAGCGCCAGCAGGTCGTCCTGGGCAAAGCAGCCAATATACACCTCGTCAAAAAGCGCCTTTTCGGCATCGCTGGCCCCGTCAAACCAATCCAGCGCCACCAGAGTTACATCCTTTTCCATCCGCCGGAGATAGGCGGCCAGATTGCGGCCGATAAACCCGAGGCCGCCTGTCATCAACACCCGCATTACCAGCGCGCCTTGGTGTGAATCGTCGAGCGGCTCAGGCGGTCTTCATATTTTCCAACCGTGGCGCTGATTTCGGTCATCAGATGATCCGCCAGACAAATCGGCTCAAAACCAAGCGAGCAAAGGCCCTGATTGCTGACTTTCAGGTTATTCTCGGCCGCTTCTTTGCGCGGATTGTTGTGATAGGCGATATCCACCCCGGTTTGCTCATGCAGCATCTGGGCCAGATCCCCCACCGTATGCACCTCCGCGATCTGGTTAAACACCTGAATGGGAGCGCCCACCTCGGGCGGGCATTCCGCGGCCAGAAAAACGCAACGGGCCGTATCCTGAATATGGATAAACGCCCGCGATTGCCCGCCGCTGCCATAAACCGTGAGCGGATGGTTGATTTGCGCTTGCAAAATAAACCGGTTCAGCACCGTGCCATATTCGCCATCATAGTCAAACCGGTTGATCAGGTCTTCATGGGAGGCGGTCAAATCGGTGTCGGTGCCCCAAACAATGCCCTGATGCAGATCGGTAATTCTGAACCCCCAGTTTTTGGCATAAAACTGCATCAGCGTATGGTCCAGACATTTGGTCATATGGTAAATAGAGCCGGGGTTGGCAGGGTAAGGAATAACGATGTCTTTATTGGTTTGCTTGACCGTGATCGGCAGATAGCCCTCGGGGATCTCGCCAAAATCGTCGTTATAACCATAGACCCCCATGGTCCCCAAATGCACAATATGGGGGTATTGCTTCAGCTCAACCAGAAGTGAAAACAGGTTATGGGTGCCGGAAAGGTTATTGTTAACGGTATAAGAGCGCTCCGCCCCGCCCAGCATTGAATAGGGCGCCGAGCGCTGCTCGGCAAAATGCACAATCACATCGGCATTAAACCCCGCCAGAATGGTCTTGAACCGCTCCGGATCATTGGCAATATCGCAGAACTTGAAGCTGATATTGCCAATATCCTGCGCCGCCTCCACCCGCCGCTCAATGGAGCGGATCGGGGTCAGGGAGGGGGAAGATAGCCGCTCCATAATCTCGCGCCGCGACAGGTTATCAACGATCAAAACCTCATAGCCATTTGCCGCAAAGTGCAAGGAAGTCGGCCAGCCGCAAAACCCGTCACCTCCTAATATAAGTGCTTTCAAGTTATCCATCCTATCCATAAATTTAGTGTTAAAATCCCCAAGAGCCGCGCGCGGCGGCTCTTAAAATACAAGATCCGCCTCGGTGAAACTGGTGCCGAGCGTCATATTCTCGATGAAAAGCACATCCCCCGCTTGGCCGCCCGCAGCGCCGGACAGGTCAAACTTAACCGCGCCCCAACTGGTCTGGCTGGCAAAGCCCAGCGCCTCGGTCGCATCGGCAAAGCCGTAACCCGAGAGGTCGATCTGATCCAGACCATCCTCAAACCCGCGCACCCGATCATCGCCGTAGCCCGCCGCAAAGATAAAAGTATCCACCGCGCCGTCATTGGAGCCATAAAGCCGGTCATTGCCCGCGCCGCCATCCAGAATATCCGCGCCGTTTTGGCCATAAAGCCAATCCCGGCCATCACCGCCATTCAGCACATCATTGCCGCCACCACCGCGCAGATCATCACTGCCCGCGCCGCCGTTCAGCTCGTCATTTCCAAGGTTGCCACGCAGCCGGTCATCGCCTTCACCGCCGTTCA
>WFUK01000020.1 GCA_015485015.1 Paracoccaceae bacterium
TATACGTTGTTAAGATACGCCTCTTTACCCACGCGGAAATGGGTTTCACCAATATGGGAAAACCCTTGCGCAAGGTAAAACCCAATCGCGGGGGTATTTTCGGCGTTGGTCGCCAGCCACACAGATTCGGCTGCCTGTTCTCGGCAATGCTGGAACGCCCCCTTTAACAGCCGTTTTCCAACCCCTTTTCCGTGATGGCGGGGCTGGACATAAAAGGTGGAAATTTCAGTTGTTGAGCCGCCTTGCACGGGCGAGGGACTGCTAGCGGACACCTGAATAAACCCGTCAATGCCTTGATTATTCTGGGAAACAAGGAAAAACTGGTTTGGATCGGCAATCCGCTGCGCAAGCTTTTCCGAAGTGAATTCTCGCAAAACATAGTCCGCAAAGTGCGAATTCACACCCTCCTTGATATACGCTCCCAGCCAGACTTCGATCGAGATCGCCGCAAGGCTAGACGCATCAGAATTATGAGCTTTTCGCAGCACCATGATCAGAGTTACCCTCGCTCGCCCTTTCCCCCTCAATCGTCTTCCCCGACGGGTCCGCATATAAATCATTCAAGCTCTGGATATGGTTCGCCAAGGTCTCCCTGATTTGCCGCAGCCGCTTGGCGGGGCCGTTGCCCCAGCCCGCTGGTTCAGGCGTAAAGATGGAGTGCATCCAGCCCGCGGTTTTCATAAAGGCCTTACGCATGTTCAGCTCTAGCTGGCCATATTTCGGCGTTAGCTTGCGGGCGATGCGCCGCGCGAGGTTGCCGCGCAGCCAGAAGTGGAAGGCCAGCGCCAGAATGGCAAGGCCGACGCCCACACCCGCGATATCCAGCCAGTTAGCCGAAATCCATTCGCCCGAAAACACCTCGGCAGGCGGCCACATGTTGAAGGTTGCCATGAAGCCAATCACCGCCGCCAGCACCAGCCCCAGCGCCACGCCGTCGCCAATCAGCACATTCCGCCGCCATTTGGCCTTGGCCTTGCGCAGCTGCGGCAGGATATCATCCTCCAACTCATTCCCCACGGTTTCCAGCACGCTGACAATCCGGTAATTCCGCTGCATCTCGATCTCGTCCATGCGGGCGTGAATCTCGGCGAGGTCCGTATCCCGCTTGCGCTGGAAGCGCTCGCGCAAGGCGTCGTCCTCGATCGGCACGCTGGCAGCTTCGTTATAGATGGTATAAAATTTCCCCGCCGTCAGCCCCGCCTGGGCAATGGCGCGCTGCCATGCGCCGACCACTGCTTCGGGGTTATCCTCCTTGGCCGAGGTATCTATCTGATTGAGAACATAGACAAATTTGCTAGCATCCGTGCGGGCGATGGTGCGGGAAACCAGATGTTCCAGCGTGTCTTGCATCGCGCCCGGCTCTGGGTGACGGGCGTCAAAAAATACCAGCACGAGGTCTGAAAGGTCCAGAATATGGTCGGTAATCCGCAGGGTCGAGGTGCGCTGGTCATCGGCATCAAACCCCGGTGAATCAATCAGAATCCGGTTTTTGATCTTTTCCGAATTCGCCGTCCGAAGCTGCAAATAGCTCTCGATCCGCTTGCCTTCTCCCTTGGCGACCTTTTCGATCTCGCGCGAAATGCGAAAAAACGGAAAGCGCGGATCGGCATCCAGCGCCGAGCCGGGCAGGGTCTGGTTGGCCGTGCCCGCCGAGCGATAGCTGACCACGGTAAACTTGTCATCCACCGCCTGATTGCCGGTATCCTGAATATCATCCCCGATATAATCATTGATAAACGTCGATTTCCCCGAGCTAAACGTGCCCAAAATCGAAATCAGCGGCCACCATGAAATCCGCGAGGCCAGCGAGCTTTCTTTATCCAGCAAGCCGGTGCGATAAAGCAGCTTGTCCATTTTATAATAGGTTGGCAAAACCTCCAGCAGGGCTGGATTTTCTTTTGTCAGGTGGTTTTCGAGGCTGGCCAGCCGCTTTTTGAGAAAATGGCTCATGCGGATTCCCTGTATCTGTTTGTTTTGGATAGTGTAGCCAGTTTACCATATAAATACAGCAATTTCGTAGCTATCCGGGGGATTAGTGCGCTGGCGATCATGGGCGTGCCAGCGTGGCGAAGGCCACGCGAAGCTCCCGAGCGTAGCGAGGCGATGGCGCGCATTTGAATTTCAATTCAAATGCGCGCAATGTTTGCGATATGTGTTGGGTGGGCAGGGCAAAAGGCTTAGCGATTGGCCCTCATAAAGCTTTGCAGCTCGGTGGCTTTATTCGGGGCAATGCGCATCAGCAGCGTGGCCATGCCCTGTGCCATTTGCATATTGCCTTCACGGCTGGCCAGCTTGCCGACGGCTAGAAAATGGGTTGCGGCTTTGCCGAATTGCCCAAGATTGTAATAGAGGTTGCCGGTTTCGCCGTGCAAATCCGCGTTATTCGGAAAATCCGAAGTGAGGGCTTCATATAGGCGCGCGGCTTCTGTGGTGTTGCCTTGGCTGAATACTTCGCGCGCTTTGGTCCAGCGGGCGACCAAGCCATCGCTGGAGGGTGCAGCGGGTGCGGGCGTGGCTGTGGGCGCGGCGGCTTGGCCGAAATATTGCGGGGTGATTTGCGAGCCATATACCGGCGGCGCGCTATAGCTTGGCTCAATGCTTTCTTCGGGGCCGGTGGCCTCGGCATTGGCTGTTGCATCCGGTGTTTGGGCTGGCTCTGCCTCGGGGGAAAGCGCGGCGCTCGCGGCAGCCTGCTCGGCTTCTGGTGTGGTATAATAGGCGATCAGCTGATCCCGCTTCAGGAACGCAAAAATTGCAGCTCCGACGAGGGCGTAAATCGCCAGCAAGCGAACAAATGGCATCATGGTATTTCTCCCTTTGGGCCAATGGCCACCTTAGATGTTATTTCGGCGCTAGGCCCCGTAAATTTCTTGCGCCAAGGCGTCGAGCTCGACGGCGGCTTTGCCGGAGGGTTCCAGCTCGTTCACCGCCAGGCCCTCGGAAAACGAGCGTCGAAAGGCCAGGCGCTGCACCAGCTTGCTATGGAGCGGTTTCAGCGTGCCGAGCATTTCCAGCGCCTCGAAGGTCTCGGCATTTTCGCGAGAGCGCGGGTGCGGGTCGGCGCGGTTGATGAAGGCAAAAACCCTGGGCATGCGGGCGCTGCCGCGTTGTTCTTTGATGATTTCCAAAAACCGCTGGGTGGCCCAGATATCGGCTTGCGAGGGGGTGACCGGAATAATAACCTGACTACAGGCGCGGATGGCATCGCCGACCGCTGCCATATCCGAAGTGCCGACATCGATCAGCCAATCGCCACGGGCTTTGCCCTTTTCGGGCAGCTTATGCACCACCTTTAGCGCCGGCTCTATGCCGTCTTCCTCGCGGATGGCGGCCACATCGCTCACCGTGCGTTGGGGGTCAAGATCACAGACGGTGACATTTTCACCCTGCGCAATCCGCCACATCGCCATATTAAAAACCACCGTGCTTTTGCCGGTGCCACCTTTGAAATTCGCATAGAGGGTCAGCATGGGTTACTCCTGTGTTTCCGGTCGCGGCACATCGATCAATGTCCAGCCATCTGGCACGGTAAAAAGGCTTTGGTCAACCGGTCCGACGATAATGTTTTCCATCCGGCGGCGGGTGCCATCGGGCAGGGTCTCGCTTAATACCAGCTGCAATTCGGGATCATACCACCATTCGCTGCGCATCGTGGCAGAGCCTACACGCGGGGTTTCGGTCACCCAATGCTCGGCCTCGCGGCCTTCCAGCACCTGCATTTCCAGAAAGGTCATTTGCACCACCGTGCCGTTCGACATTTCCTGGCGCAGCGCGCGCTTGCGCTTGGGGTCCCATAAGATAATCATTTGATTGCTGGACCCGGCGGCGACCACATGCCAGCGCTCAACCGGAATACTTTGATAAACCTCGATGCCGAGCCGCGTGCAGGTCAGGCCGTTATCCTCAAGATCCGGCGGGCAGGGCGGGGTGTAGCTATCGGCGAATTCTTCGGGCTGGGGCGGGCCGATGCGCTCGATATAGGTTTTGGTGGCAGGGTATAGCACCAGCGTGCGGCCCTCGGTCGGGCGTAAAATCTGGATCACCGCTTCGCCGCCTTGCTCGAATTCCAACCGCATAAAAGAGCCGGATTTGGTGATGATACCAAAGCGATCCGGCTGGTCGGGGGTGGTTTGCACCGTGCGGGCAGAGAAGGCGGGCAGGGGGGTGTTTTGGGCCGATACATGTGTGGCCAGCAGCAGCGCTGATAGCGCCAGAGCAAAAACCTGTCGAATAATCATAAGGGTTACTCCGGTTTTGTGGCTCCAAAAAAGAAAAATCCGCCCCCTGAAACCAGAGGGCGGATCTTGGGTGGATTTACTCGGAAGCCGGTGCTGCAGCTTCTGCAGCCGGGGCTTCCATTGGCGTAATCACGATCGGGTAAGGACCATTTGGACCCATCATCATTGGCTGGCCGTTTGGCCCCATGAAGATGCCCATGGAGTTACCCATGTTGCCATAGCCGTTGCCTTGACCATTGCCTTGGCCTTCAGCTTGGCCTTGACCCTGGCCTTGGCCTTCGGCAGAGCCGTTGAAGCCAAAGGTGAAGTTGCCGGTGCCGTTATTGCTGTTGCTGCCGTTGAAAGGGCCCCAGTTGTTGTTGCCGCCCCAGCCGTTATTGCCGCCCCAAGGCGCCCAGCCATTGTTGCCCCAGCCGTTGTTGCCGCCCCAAGGTGCCCAGCCATTGTTGCCCCAACCATTGTTGCCCCAGCCGTTATTGCCACCCCAAGGTGCCCAGCCATTGCCGCCAAATGGGCCATTGTTGTTATAGCCATAACCAGGCGCGCCATTAAATTGAGCAGAAGCTTGAGTTGCGGCGATAGCGCCCAAACCAGCTACAAGTGCGGTCGAAATCAGAATTTTACGCATAGTATCCTCCAGCGTTGTCCCTGTTGAAAGGAAGCTCAGGCAACGGGACAACCGCCAGAAACTTCTATTAATGCTCCGCAGATGCGGATATTTGCTACCAAACGCCAAAGCCAACGGGCCAAAAGGCAAATTGCAAAGGCTGGTAACCGCCTCCAAAACCATTGCCAAACTGCGGCAAGGCCATTCTTATTTGAATATTTGGAAAGCCGGTTAAACCATCATACTTTCGTATATTCGAATAAGTATCAATATATGCGAATTCTTGCACGTATGAAGGGGACAAATTGCCGCGAGGGATAAATGCTTCAAAATCCCTTGTTTTACTTGCTATTATGGCTTGGCTATTTGTTTCTCCTTCGATTTCGGCTTCCGGATTTTGCTGAATACTTGGATAAAGCGCCAGATAAAGCGATTCTGAAGCATAGGTTTCGGCATTGGCAATTTGCGGGTCGAATTGCAAAATGGTAATCGGCTCAATATAGCGCAGCGGCAAAACAGGGGCTCGATCGGGGCGCCAAAGGCTGGGCTCGGGCGCGGCCTGAAGGGCGGGTGCGAGGGTGGTAACCATGGAA
>WFUK01000021.1 GCA_015485015.1 Paracoccaceae bacterium
CAGCAACAGGTTCCACATCAGCAAGCCCTGCGAGGTGGGAACGGCGATCTCGTAAGACAGCTCCCCCGAAAAAGAAATCCGGAAAATGCGCGCGCGGATGCCGCCAAGCTTGCCCTCGGCAAAGCCCATAAACGGCAGCGCCTCGCGCGATACATCCATGCCGCCCATCGCCTCCAACACCTTGCGCGCCTTTGGTCCGGCGACCACGATCTGCGAATATTGCTCGGTCAGGTTGGCGGTAAACACCTGCAAATCCCACCATTCGGTTTGCAGCCATTCTTCCATATGGGCATGAATACGATCCGAGCCGCCGGTGGTGGTGTGGCACAGGAATGTGTCCTCGTCCAGGCGCGCGACCACGCCATCATCCATCAAGAACCCGTTTTCATTGCACATGAGACCGTAGCGGCATTTGCCTTGCTTCAGGCCGGACATCATATTGGTATAAACCAGATCAAGGAATTTCCCCGCATCCGGCCCCTTGACGATGATCTTGCCAAGGGTGGAAGCGTCAAACAACCCGACCCCGTTTCGGGTGGCGAGGATCTCTCGGGTGATGGCGGTTTGCGTGGTTTCACCCGCTTGAATATAGGCATAGGGGCGGCGCCAATCGCCAACCGGCTCAAAGATCGCGCCGTGGCTTTCGTGCCACGCGCTCATCGCGGTTCTGCGGGTGGGCTTGAATAGCGGACCGGCGGCTTCGCCTGCGATGGCCCCCAGCGAAATCGGGGTATAGGGCGGGCGGAAGGTGGTGGTGCCTACATTCGGTATTTCCGCATCCAGCGCCCCCGCCAGCACCGCAAGGCCGTTGATATTGCTGAGCTTGCCTTGATCGGTGGCCATGCCAAGGGTGGTGTAGCGTTTGGTATGCTCGACACTCTCGTACCCCTCGCGCGCGGCGAGCTGCACATCGCTGACTTTCACATCGTTTTGCAAATCGAGCCATGTCTTGGCGCGCAGCTTATAGGGGGCCTTGGCGGGCATGGACCAGATCGCCGCCATCGGGGATTCATCCGGCGATTGGACCTGCCGGGGGGCGGCCGCCTCGGCGAGGCTACGCCCCACCTCCTTGGCCGCTTGGCGCGCCGCAGCGGTGGCGTTTTTCAGGCAAGCCACAGTGGTTAGCGCACCGGAGGCCGTGCCGGCAGCGATCACAAAACCCTCGCCGTTTTGATCGGTTGGAGGGCGCTTTGGGTCGGGCGAGAACATGGCGTTCTCCGCGTCCCAATTCAGCTTGCCGCCGCAATGGGACCACAGATGCACCACGGGGGAAAAGCCGCCCGACATGGCCACGCAATCACAAGCGATAGCTTCAACCGCGCCGCCAGCACCGGATTGCAGGCAGATTTCAACGCCGGTAACCCGTGTTTTACCCTTCACCTTGGCCAGCGCGTGGCCGTTTTCTATCCGAATGCCAAGCTGGCGGGCTTGCTCGGCCAATTCGCCGCCGCCTTGCGGGCGGGCATCGATGATGGCGGGGATTTCAAGGCCCGCCCCGTGCAGCGCCAAAGCCGTGCGGTAAGCGTCGTCATTATTGGTCACCACCACCGTGCGCACGCCCGCAGCCACGCCATAAAGCCGGATATAATCGCGAACCGCGCTGGCCAGCATCACGCCCGGAATATCATTACCTGCGAAATTCAGCGTACGCTCCAGCGCGCCGGTGGCGGTGATGATGCGCTTGGCCCGAATCCGCCAGAGCCGATGGCGCGGGCGCAAGTCAGGGCTGTGATCATTGATGCGCTCATAGCCCAGCGCATAGCCATGATCAAACACCCCTGCGCCTTGAATGCGCGAGCGCAGCGTCACATTCGGCAGCTTGGCGATTTCTTCCAATAGATAGGCGATATGGGCGGGGCCATCGCGGCCATCGACCACCACATCATCGACCATAAACCGCCCGCCAAAATGCGGCGATTGCTCCAAGAGCAGCACCTTGGCCCCGCTGCGACCGGTCTCAAGCGCCGCTTCCAGCCCGGCCACCCCGCCGCCTGTGATCAGGATATCGGTATAGGCATAGAAATATTCATAGCGATCGGCATCGCGCTCGGTCGGCACTTGGCCAAGGCCGGCAGAGCGGCGGATGATCGGCTCGAACACATGCTTCCACGCCCATTGCGGCTTCATGAAGGTTTTATAATAAAATCCGGCGGGCAAAAAGCGGGCGACGCGGTTATTCAGCGCTCCGATATCAAAGTTCAGGCTCGGCCAGTGGTTTTGCGAGCGCGCGGTGAGGCCGTCAAAAACCTCGGTGGTGGTGGCGCGCTGGTTTGGCTCAAAGCGCGCGCCCTCGCCCATATTCATCAGGGCGTTTGGCTCCTCGCCGCCGCTGGCTACAATGCCGCGCGGGCGGTGATACTTAAACGATCGCCCGACCATGCGATGATCGGCAGCCATCAGGGCCGAGGCGAGGGTATCTCCGCGAAACCCCTGCACCGGCTTACCGTTAAAGCTGAAGGTGACGGGGGATTTGCGGTCAATCAAATGGCCAAATTCAGGTAGGCGGAAGCTCATTTGAAGCCCTCCCATGTTGGCCGCTTGGCCTTGATCCGGTCGGTGATCGCTTTGGGTGGTTTTAGCGTTTGCGCGCTATAGGTGCCGAAGACCTCAAGCGTTACCGCGCAGCGCGCCGCGTGGAACCACTTGCCGCAGCCATACACATGCCGCCAGCGCTCAAACACGATCCCCTTTGGGTTTTTGCGCTCGAAAAGATAGCTGGTGAAATCAGCGTCCGAGCTACCATTGGCAAAGCGTTTCAGGTGCGCCTCGCCGCCACCGTGAAATTCGGTTTCTTCGGCCTCGACACCGCAATAGGGGCAGGAAAGCAGCAGCATTTCAAATTCCTCGTATCAGGTTGATGGTGATCTCGCCAAAGCCCCATTGCAAGGTGCCGGCAACAGAAAACATCAACTCGTATCTATAGGTCTCGATCGCCTTTTCATCGGCCTTGGCGGCCAGCAGATCATCAAAATTGCCGGTAATCTGGTCTTTCAAGGTGGCCAGCGGTGTCGGATCTTTCAGCTTGGGGTCTTCGATCCGGTTAAAATAGCGCCACATCATGCGGGTTTGGGTCATGATCTGGGAATCCCAGCGGCGGCGGGATTCCTGCACCATAAAGCGATCCGTTAGAAAAACCACAAAGCTGATGCAAAGCGCAAAGGAGCCAAGCGCACCAAACAAATGCGCCACGCCAAAAACCACGCTGGCAAGGCTGGCCACGGCCCAAAACCCGATCGCCGCAAACAAAACCAGTTTCTGAATTCGGTTAAAATGTTCAAGCATTTCCTGGTTCCTGACAAAAACATGACCAAATACTGCGCGAATTCTCGCCCAACGTGACCTGCAAATTCTGAAAAATCCGCCCCGATATACCCTTATTCATATGGCCTATAACGCTTCCATTACAAGGGTTTGCGCCACGCTTGCGCCAAGGGGGCATCATCGATTGAAGCCATGATCGCCGCTCTGGCTTTCGATTTTGAACTCTGGCTCCAATTATGGCATAATGGTCGCACGTTATTATACCAACCATCAACACGGGAGAGGAACGATGAACAATTTTTTTAACGATGTGTCCACTCTGTGGGGCACATTCTTGCAAGGCGGTATTACCACCGCGCGCGAAATCACTTATGCGGTTACCGGCATAGAGGTGTCGAACGGTGTAGGACTGGCGCTTTTTGTGGCTTCGGTATTTGCGGTGATCGGCGTTGTGCTGATTTCGATCCGGCGTCAGAAAAAATCCACCTTCATGATGGAAGACGGGCGCCGTTACACCAAGCGCTAGGGCGCGGCTCAATGGGCCACCCCTGCGGCAACGCTTTCGTCAATAAAGCGACCCTCTGAAAATCGATCAAGGCCAAAGGGGGCCGCCAGCGCATCGGGTTCGCCCGATGCCATTGTGGCGGCCAAGGCCCAGCCCGAGCCGGGGATGGACTTGAACCCCCCCGTGCCCCAGCCGCAATTGATAAAGCAGCCCCCCAAAGGGGTTTTGCCGATGATCGGGGAGCGATCCCCCGTTATATCCACAATCCCGCCCCATTGGCGCAGTTGCTTCAGGCGGGAAATGATCGGGAAGGTCTCGATCAAGGCCCGCACGGTTTCCTCGATATGGTGAAAGCTGCCGCGCTGGGTGTAGTTGTTATAGCCGTCCGCGCCACCGCCAATTACCAGCTCGCCCTTGTCGGATTGGCTGAGATAGCCATGCACGGTATTGGCCATCACCACCACATCGATGCAAGGCTTGATCGGCTCGCTTACCAACGCTTGCAAGGAAACCGATTCGATCGGCAGCCGAAACCCCGCCATCTGCGCCAGCACACCGGAATGGCCCGCCACCACGATGCCGAGCTTTTTGCAGGCAATATCCCCGCGCGAGGTTTGCACGCCGGTTACCCGCCCGCCCGATTGTGTAATGCCGGTTACTTCGGTTTGCTGGAGGATATCCACCCCAAGATCGGAGGCCGCGCGGGCATAGCCCCAAGCCACCGCATCATGGCGCGCAGTGCCGCCACGGGGCTGCCAAAGCGCCCCCAGCACAGGGTAGCGCGGGCCGTTTATCTCCATGATCGGCACCTTGGCCTTCACCTGCGCGGGGGTCAGCATTTCGGTGGCCACCCCTTGGATGGCATTGGCGTGGGTTATCCGGTGATAGCCGCGCAGCTCATGCTCGGTTTGCGCCAGCATCATCACACCGCGCGGCGAAAACATGATGTTGTAATTCAGCTCGGCGGATAGCCCCTCATAAAGCCCGCGCGCCTTTTCATAGATCGCGGCGCTTTCGTCTTGCAGGTAATTCGAGCGGATGATGGTGGTATTGCGTCCGGTATTGCCGCCGCCGAGCCAGCCTTTTTCGATCACCGCGATATTGGTGATGCCGTGGTTTTTCGCCAGATAATAGGCCGTAGCCAGCCCATGCCCGCCCGCGCCCACGATCACAATTTC
>WFUK01000022.1 GCA_015485015.1 Paracoccaceae bacterium
GCCTAGGGCCGATGATCCCAATCGGCACAAAATTTAACCAAAACCCCACTATTGTTCTGTTTCGCCCATAACACTAGCCGTATGCGTATTATTATTTCACAAATAGCGCATTTTTAGACTTAATATTTCTCCGCAAGTATGCTGCAATGCACAAATACCGAATCAATCCTGTTTGGAGTTCCAAATGACAGATATCGTAATCGCCTCCGCTGCCCGCACTGCCGTTGGCAGCTTTTTGGGCGCTTTTGCCAAAACGCCAGCCCACGTGCTTGGCGAAACCGTGATCCGCGCCCTTATCACCCGCGCGGGCATTGATCCGGCCGAGGTTTCCGAAACCATTCTCGGGCAAGTGCTTACCGCCGGCCAAGGGCAAAATCCGGCGCGGCAGGCGCATCTGAATGCGGGGCTGCCAATGGAGGCTTCGGCTTGGGGTATTAATCAGGTTTGCGGCTCGGGCCTGCGGGCTGTGGCGCTTGGCGCGCAGCAAATCGCGCTCGGGGATGCTGAAATTGTGGTCGCTGGCGGGCAGGAAAGCATGAGCCTTTCACCCCATATTGCCAACTTGCGCATGGGCCAAAAGATGGGCGACATGAGCTTTATCGACAGCATGATCCGCGACGGGCTATGGGATGCCTTTAACGATTACCACATGGGGATCACCGCCGAAAACGTCGCGGAAAAATGGGGCATTACCCGCGAAATGCAAGACATTTTTGCCGTGGCTTCGCAAAATAAAGCCGAAGCCGCGCAGCTTGCAGGGCGCTTTAAGGATGAAATCACGCCCGTCACGCTAAAATCGCGGCGGGGCGAAACCATCGTCGATACCGACGAATATATCCGCCACGGCGCGACGCTCGAAAACATGCAAAAGCTGCGCCCCGCCTTTACCAAGGACGGTTCGGTGACCGCCGCCAATGCGTCGGGCTTGAATGACGGCGCGGCAGGCACGCTTTTGATGAGCGCCGCCAATGCGGAAAAACGCGGGATCGAGCCATTGGGTCGCATTGTTGCCAGCGCCACGGCGGGGCTGGACCCCTCCATTATGGGCGTCGGGCCGATACATGCCTCGAAAAAGGCGCTGGAAAAGGCGGGCTGGAAGGCCGAGGATCTGGATCTGGTCGAGGCCAATGAAGCCTTCGCAGCGCAGGCTTGCGCGGTAAATAAAGACATGGGCTGGGATCCGGAAGTGGTAAATGTGAATGGCGGGGCGATCGCGATCGGCCATCCCATCGGCGCGTCGGGCGCGCGCATTCTCAACACGCTGCTATTTGAAATGAAACGCCGCGACGCCAAAAAAGGGCTGGCGACGCTCTGTATTGGTGGCGGTATGGGTGTGGCGTTGTGCTTAGCGCGCGACTGATAAGGAGATCAACATGACAAGAATTGCATTAGTTACGGGCGGCACGCGCGGCATCGGGGCGGCCATCGCCATCGCGCTCAAGGAAAGCGGCGCGGAAGTGGCGGTCAGCTATGCCGGAAATGACGAGGCGGCCAAGGCTTTTAGCGCCAAAACCGGCATCAAGGCCTATAAATGGTCGGTGGCGGATTATGATGAATGCGTGGCGGGCATTGCCAAGGTCGAGGCGGATCTCGGGCCGGTGGATATTCTGGTCAATAATGCCGGCATCACCCGCGACGGCATGTTTCACAAGCTCACCCGCGAGGCATGGCAGGCGGTGATTGATACCAATCTCAATGGCGTGTTTAACATGACCCACCCGATTTGGCCCGGTATGCGCAGCCGCAAATTTGGCCGCGTGATCAATATTTCCTCGATCAACGGCCAGAAAGGCCAAATGGGGCAGGTGAATTATTCTGCCGCCAAGGCCGGTGATCTGGGCTTTACCAAAGCGCTGGCGCAGGAAGGGGCTTTTGCGGGCATCACCGTAAATGCGATTTGCCCGGGCTATATTGGCACCGAAATGGTGCGCGCGGTGCCTGAAAAGGTGTTAAACGAAAAAATCATTCCGCAAATTCCGGTGGGTCGCCTTGGCGAACCCGAAGAAATCGCGCGTTGTGTGGTGTTTTTGGCCGCAGACGATGCGGGCTTTATCACCGGCTCCACC
>WFUK01000023.1 GCA_015485015.1 Paracoccaceae bacterium
GCGCATCACGAATAACCGGCACCACAAGCCCCGTAGGCGTGCCCGCCGCCACACCCATATTAACGTAGTTTTTATAAACGATATCGGTGCCATCAATCTCGGCATTCACCTCTGGCACCTCGTGCAGCGCATGCACGCAGGCCTTGGTGAAGAAGCTCATAAAGCCGAGCTTCACGCCGTGTTTTTTCAGGAACAGGTCTTTATATTCCGAGCGCAGCGCCATGATTTCCGTCATATCCACCTCGTTATAGGTGGTCAGCATCGCCGCTGAATTCTGCGCCTCTTTCAGGCGGCGGGCAATGGTCTGGCGTAAGCGCGTCATCTTCACCCGCTCCTCGCGCACCGCATCCGTAGCAGGCCGAGGGGCCGCCACAGGCGCAGGGGCGGCTGCAACCTTGGCCACATCCTCCTTCATAATCCGCCCATCGCGGCCAGAGCCTTGCACCGACGCGGGGTCAATGCCTTTTTCCGCCATGATTTTTTTGGCTGATGGCGCGTCTTCCACGTCTTTCACTGCCGTCGCCGCAGCGGCCGGAGCCGCCACCTCGGTAGGCGCTGCGGTTGGGGCCGCTGCCACCGCGCCTTCGCCCGCCACCAGCGTCGCGAGCAAGGCATCCACGCCAACGGTTTCGCCTTCCGCCGCCACAATCTCGCCCATCACACCCGCCGCGGGGGATGGCACTTCAACCGTCACCTTGTCGGTTTCCAGCTCGCAGAGCATTTCATCTACCGCCACGGCATCGCCGGGTTTTTTGAACCATGTCGCCACGGTCGCTTCGGTTACGGATTCGCCAAGCGTTGGCACGCGGATATCGGTCATTGGTTTGGTCCTTTATCAAGGGTCAGCGCATCGTTCAGGAAGGCTTCAAGTTGGTGTTTGTGCGAGGCCCCGTGGCCCGTAGCCGGAGAGGCAGCCGCCTTGCGGCCCGCATAAATCGGTCGGTTATATTTGGCGTCAATCTGGTTCAGCACCCCTTCGATATTAGGCTCGACAAAGCTCCAATACCCTTGGTTTTTCGGCTCTTCCTGACACCAGATAAATTCGGCATCCTTAAAGCGCGCCAGCTCCTCCAGCATCGATTTTTTCGGGAAAGGATAAAGCTGTTCAACCCGCATCAGGTAGATATCATCCAGCCCCCGCGCATCGCGCTCGGCCAGCAGATCATAATAAACCTTGCCCGAACACAGCACCACACGGCGGATTTTATCGTCAGCCACCAGCTTGGTGTCAGATTTCCCAAGCTGCGCATCATCCCACAGCATCCGGTGAAAGCTGGAACCCTCGCCAAATTCCTCAATCGTCGAGGTCGCCCCTTTGTGGCGCAACAGCGATTTCGGGGTAAACAGCACCAAAGGCCGCCGGAAAGACCGGTGCATCTGGCGGCGCAGGATGTGGTAGTAGTTCGCCGGCGTGGTGCAATTCGCCACCGTCCAGTTATCCTCGGCGCACATCTGCAAAAACCGCTCGGGGCGGGCCGAGCTATGCTCTGGCCCCTGCCCTTCATAGCCGTGCGGCAAAAGCATCACGAGGCCGGACATCCGCAGCCATTTGGCCTCGCCCGAGCTGATAAACTGGTCGATCATGATCTGCGCCCCATTGGCGAAATCACCAAATTGCGCTTCCCACAGGGTCAGCGTGTCCGGCTCGGCCAATGAGTAGCCATATTCAAAGCCCAGCACCGCGTATTCCGAGAGCATCGAATCGATCACCTCGTATTTGGCTTGGCCGGGTTTGATATGGTTCAGCGGCAAATACCGTTCTTCGGTCACCTGATCGATGATGCCGGAATGGCGGTGGGAAAATGTCCCCCGCGTGCAATCCTGCCCCGCAAGCCGCACCGGAAAGCCATCCAGCATCAGCGTGCCAAAAGCCAGCGCTTCGCCAGTGGCCCAGTCAATACCCTCACCGGTTTCGATCATTTTTTGCTTGGCTTTCAGCAAGCGCAGCACGGTTTTATGGGCGTGGTAGCCCTCGGGCAGCTTGGTCAGCGCCTCGCCCACTTCCTTGACCCGCGCCAATTCCACGGCGGTTTCGCCGCGCTGGTATTCTTCGGTATTGCGCCGCATTTTTGACCAGCGGCCATCGAGCCAATCGGCGCGTGTGGGTTCGTATTCGGTGCCGATTTCGAATTCATCCGCCAAGAAGGCCTGAAAGCGGGTTTTCATCTCCTCGATCTCGCCTTCGGGCATCAGCCCGTCTTCGATCAAGCGCTCGGTATAAAGCTGAAGCGTGGTTTTTTGCTTTTTGATCGCGGTATACATTTGCGGCTGGGTAAACATCGGCTCGTCGCCTTCGTTATGACCAAAGCGACGATAGCAAAAAATATCCAGCACCACGTCTTTGCCAAATTTCTGCCGGAATTCCGTGGCCACCTTGGCGGCATGCACCACGGCTTCGGGATCATCGCCATTCACATGGAAAATCGGCGCTTGCACCATCAGGGCAATATCGGTCGGATAAGGGCTGGAGCGGGAATTATGCGGCGAGGTGGTGAAGCCGATCTGGTTATTCACCACGATATGAATGGTGCCGCCGGTGCGATGGCCATTCAGGCCCGATAGGCCAAAACATTCCGCCACCACGCCTTGGCCGGCAAAAGCCGCATCGCCGTGCAGCAATACCGGCAAAACCGTGCTGCGTTCGGTATCGCCCACCTGCTCTTGCTTGGCCCGCACCTTGCCCAGCACCACGGGGTTTACCGCCTCCAGATGGCTGGGATTGGCGGTCAGCGACAGATGAACGGAATTGCCGTCAAATTCGCGATCCGAGCTGGCGCCGAGATGGTATTTCACATCGCCGGAGCCTTCCACGGAATCCGGCTTGGAGGACCCGCCCTGAAATTCGTTAAAGATCGCGCGAAAGGGCTTGCCCATCACATTGGCCAGCACCGAAAGCCGCCCGCGATGGGGCATGCCGATCACGATCTGCGTGACGCCCAAAGCCCCGCCGCGCTTGATGATTTGCTCCATCGCGGGGATCAGGCTTTCGCCGCCATCAAGGCCAAAACGCTTGGTGCCCATGTATTTCACATGCAGGTATTTCTCGAAGCCTTCCGCCTCGACCAGCTTGTTCAGGATCGCCTTTCGGCCCTCCTTGGTGAAGCCGATTTCCTTGCCGAACCCCTCGATCCGCTCCTTCAGCCAGCCCGCTTGGGCGGCATCGGAAATATGCATATATTGCAGCGCGAAAGTGCCGCAATAGGTGCGCTTCACGATCTCCACAATCTCGCGCATCGAGGCATGTTCCATCCCCAACACGTTATCGAGGTAAATCGGCCGGTCCATATCGGCCTCGGTAAAGCCATACATGGCCGGGTCCAGCTCGGGATGGGGCTTTGGCGGTTCAAGATGCAGCGGGTCAAGATTGGCCGACAGATGGCCACGGATGCGATAGGCGCGGATAATCATCAGGGCGCGGATCGAATCCAGCACCGCTTGCCTGACCTCGGCTTCGGAAATGCCGGTCCCTTTTTCCGCCGCCTTGGCGCGAATTTTATCGGCGGCTTTTTCCGGCTCGGCGGGCCATTGGCCATCCAGCGCGGCGGTTAGCTCGTCGCCAGGCTCCAGCGGCCAATCCGTGCGGCCCCAGCTTGGGCCTTTGGCTTCGGCCTTGGCTTCGGCTGCGGCCACCCCGAGGGCGGAAAAATAGCTGCGCCAGCTTTCGTCAACACTAGCGGGATTGGCGGCGTAATGCGCCTGAAGCTGCTCGACATATTCCAGATTATGCCCTTGAAGAAAGGACTCCGCGTGGAATTGCTCGTTTTGGGATTCTGTCATGATGGGCCTTCCTGTGCGAATGGCGGATGGTCGGAATAGGGGAAGCGCTCAAACACCCAGGAAAGGCGTTCGCGCACGATATCTATGCTTTCAGGGTCGTAATAATCAGCCACCGCGCGGGATTTCCTATCGGCGCGGGTGGCTTTGGTATGCGGCAAAGGCCCATCGGCCAGCGGGATGCCGAGGTCATTGGCGACCTTGCCGAGATCGCTGGCCAGATGCTCGAACCGGATGGCGCGATCGATGATATAGCGGCCATTGATAAATACAATCGGCTCGTCCGTGGCCCATTCCCGCGCGGCGATAAACTGGATAAAGGCCTCGCGAATTTGCTTGAAGCCGGAAACAAGACTCATGAGGCGGCGGTTGGACCAATGGAAATCCGAGACGCATTTATCAAACGGATTTCGCACGGTGGTGATTTTGGTATAGGCGTCAAAGCGGGTCGCGCCCAGATCCTCCCGCACGCGGCGAGCGGTTTTGTGATTGCACCATTTCCCGCGCTCGGCAGCGGGCTGGGGCGGAGAAATACAGGGCGTCATGCGACTACCGATAATGCCGTAATCCGAAATCCGGGTTTCCACCCGCTCGGATACAACATGCTCAGGTGCGGCGCAGGCCGGCTCCAGCATCATCTCGGCGGTTGTGCCGGCCGTTTTGCTGGTTTTTAAAAAGATGAACCGATGGGGGTTACTCACCAAAACCATCAAGCAACCTCCGACGGTTCCGGCCCGAATTGATTGGTCGCCGCTTGCGACGGGCGCGACATAAGGATGCCAAAACCAACGACAAATATCAGCAGCGCAGCGGCCGGCGCAAAGCCATACCCCCAGCCGATTTCGGCGACACATTTCTTGCCGCCGTCAATCTGGCATTGGCCAATATCCGCAATTACCGACATTAAGATGTTGCCAAAAAACATTACGATGGCCGCCCAGAGCAACACCCACCAGCCAACCCAGCCAATATCATGCAGCCGCCGCCAGGAAACAGAGAGCAGCGGGATGGTGA
>WFUK01000024.1 GCA_015485015.1 Paracoccaceae bacterium
ACAACAAGGCTTTGGCCAACCGCAGCAGGGATTCGGCCAGCCCCAGCAGGGCTATCCGCCCCAGCCCCCCGTTCAGCCACAAATGCAAGCCCAACCGCCGCGCCAGCCCGCGGAAGACAGCTTTGCCTTGACCGGCATGAATACCCTGACGGCAGCGGCCTCGAAAATTTTTGCCCTTATTGGCCGGATCAGAAACCGCGCCCAGCATAATGATCCCGCCGCCCTGCGCCAATCTGTGGTGCAGGAAATTCAGGCCTTCGAGCAGCGCGCCTTGCATGCGGGCATTCCGGCGCAAACGGTGAATATCGCGCGCTATCTGCTTTGCGCTACGGTTGATGATGTGGTGCTAAACACCCCGTGGGGCGGAAGGTCTGTCTGGACCACGCAGAGCATGGTCGGCACCTTTCACAAAGAAACCCATGGCGGCGACCGGTTTTATGATCTGCTGGCGCGGATGGAGCAGGACCCGGGCACCAATCTGGAAATGCTGGAATTTATCTATGTCTGCCTTAGCCTCGGATTCGAGGGCCGCCTACGGGTGGAGAATCAGGGCAGTGACAAGCATATGCGCATCCGCGAGGGGCTGGCGCGGCTGATCCGCGCCCAGCGTGGCGAGCAGGAACATTCGCTTTCGCCGTTCTGGAAGGGCGTGAAGCTGGCGCATCGGGCGCTGAATATCTGGATGCCGCTCTGGATCATTACCGGTGTTCTGGTGGTGGTGCTGAGCCTCGGGTTTTTCGGGCTTTCCTATGCGCTTACCGGCGAGACCGAGCGGCTGCAAGGCCAGCTCGCCACCCTTGGGGCGCCATCCCCGATTGACCTGAAGCGGCGCGCGCCGCCACCGCCACCGCCGCCGCCCGCACCCGAGGTGGAAGAGCGGCTAAGTGCGGTGGCCGGATTTCTGGAAGCGGAAATCGCCGAGGGGATCGTGACGGTTTTTGAAGAGGGCAACACCCTGATCATCCGCATCGCGGGGGCGGAAATGTTTGGTCCCGGGTCTGACCGGCTAACGCCCGGATATGCCGAGCGGCTAGCGCGGGTGGCGGCGGCGCTGAATGACCAGCCCGGCAGCATTATCGTCGCTGGCCATTCCGACAGCATCCCGATTTCCACCGCAAAATTCCCGAATAATCAGGTATTGTCGTTGCATCGGGCCGAAGCGGTTATGGCGTCGATCGCCAAGACGCTGGATGATCCGGCCCGCATGACCGCCGAGGGGCGGGCCGAAAGAGAGCCGATTGCCGATAATGGCACCCGCGCCGGACGGGCGCAAAATCGCCGCGTTGAAGTGATATTGGTGAAATAAGGAAGTGTAATGGTTCGAATTTTACGCAACATTTTCAAGTCTCTGGCTTTTGCGCTTCTGTTTATGGCGCTGGCGCTTTCCTTGGCGATCTGGTTTTTTGGCCCGCTTTTGGCCTTGGGCGAATGGCTGCCCTTTGACAGTGTTTTTGCGCGGGTGGCGTGGATCATCGGGCTGTGGTCGGGGGCGTTTCTCATCCTCTTGCTGCGCTGGTTTTTCCGGCGGCGTCGCGAAAAGAAAATGGGTGACGAGATGGTCGCCGAAGACGAAGGCGAGGGCGAAGACGGGGTAAAAGAAGAGCTGAAAGAAATGCGCTCGCGCATGAAAGACGCGCTCAAAACCCTGCGTAAATCCAAGCTCGGTGGCCGCAGTATTTATCAGCTGCCATGGTATATTATCATTGGCCCGCCGGGTGCGGGGAAAACCACGGCGATTGTGAATTCCGGCCTGAAATTCCCGCTGGCGGATAAGCTCGGCATGAAGGCGCTGGGCGGCGTGGGCGGCACCAGAAATTGCGATTGGTGGTTCACCAACGAGGCGGTTTTGATCGATACTGCGGGCCGCTATACCACACAGGATAGCGATGAAGATGCCGATAGCAAAGCGTGGGAAGGCTTCCTTGGCATGCTGCGCAAATTCCGCAAACGCCAGCCGATCAACGGTGCGATTGTGGCGATTTCGCTATCGGACCTTTCGATGCAAGACGCGGCCGCACGCCAGCGCCATGCAGATTCCATTCGGCTGCGCCTCAAAGAATTGCGCCAAAAGCTCGGGGTGCGTTTTCCGGTTTATATCCTGTTTACCAAGGCCGACCTGATCGCCGGCTTTTCGGAGTTTTTCGAAAACCTCAATCGGGAAGATCGCGAGCAGGTCTGGGGCTTTACCTATAAGCTGAAAAAAGGCAAAAAAGCCGCCGAGCCGATGCAGGCTTTTGACGAGCAATTCGCGGCAATTCTCAACCAGATCAACAACTTGTCGCTGGAGCGGTTGCAACAGGAAATGGACCCGCAGCGGCGCGGGCTGATCTCGGGTTTTGCCCAGCAAATCGCCTCGCTGCAATCGGTAGCGAGGGATTTTCTGAACGAGGTTTTTCAGGAGGATAAATTCTCCGAGCGTCAGCTTTTGCGCGGGGTGTATTTCACCTCCGGCACGCAAGAAGGCACGCCGATTGACCGGCTGATGATGGGCATGGCGCGGACTTTCGGCATTGGTCGGCAGGCGATCGGCACCGGCTCTGGGCCTGTCTCTTATACACATCTCCGAGCCC
>WFUK01000025.1 GCA_015485015.1 Paracoccaceae bacterium
ATCCGGCGCTGGTGCATGGCGGGCCGTTTGCCAATATCGCCCATGGCTGCAATTCGGTGGTGGCCACGCAAACCGCGCTGAAAATCAGCGATTATGTGGTGACAGAAGCGGGATTTGGTGCCGATCTCGGTGCCGAGAAATTTATGAATATCAAATGCCGCAAGGCAGGGATATCACCCGATGTGGTGGTGCTGGTGGCCACGGTGCGCGCCAGCAAAATGAATGGCGGTGTGGCGCGGGCGGATCTGGGAGAAGAGAATGTGAATGCGGTTATCGAGGGCTGTGCCAATCTTGGTCGGCATATCGAAAACCTCAAAAGCTTCGGGGTGCCGGTGGTGGTCGCGATCAACCATTTTACTACAGATACTGATGACGAGGTCGAGGCGATTAAAGCCTATGCGCGGGGGCATGGGTCAGAGGCGATATTATGCACCCATTGGGCCGATGGCGGCGCTGGCACGCGGGAATTGGCGGAGCGGGTGGTGGAAATTGCCGAGGCAAATGTTGCACAATTCGCACCTTTATACCCCGATGACATGCCATTATTTGAAAAAATCGAAACTGTGGCCAAAAGGATCTATCGCGCCGATGAAGTGTTGGCCGATAAGAAAATCCGCCAACAGCTTCGGGACTGGGAGGCGGCGGGCTATGGCCATCTGCCGGTTTGCATGGCCAAAACCCAATATAGCTTTTCAACGGATCCCGATTTGCGCGGTGCCCCTACCGGACATTCATTGCCGGTGCGCGAGGTGCGACTATCGGCCGGAGCCGGATTTATTGTGGTGATCTGTGGTGCGATCATGACCATGCCCGGCCTTCCGCGCACACCGGCAGCCAAGAGCATCCGGCTCAATGATGCCGGCGAAATCGAGGGTTTGTTTTGATCAGGATATTAACGCTGGCCTTTGCGCTTATTGGCGTGCAGGCCGTGGCGCAGCCTCGCAGCTTTGCCACCAGCTTTGAAAGTGTCGAGGATTTTGACGGGTTTTACATTGTGCCACAAAATGACAAGGGCACATCCTCGCATGAACTTTCCCAAGAGCAGGTCCGCTCTGGTCGGTTTGCCCATAAGGGCTGGATGTATGGGGCTAATCGGCGTAGTAGCTTTTTGGTGAACAATAACCATCGGGGCTATCCAACCATACAGCTTTACAAGCTGGAAGGCGGAGCCTTTAAAACGCCGGTGCGCATTGAATTCTGGGTGTGGCTGGATATGGAGCTGAAACCGGGGGAGTGGTTTAGCTTTGCCACCCTTGACCATACCACCCGCGACACATGGGACCCTGTTTTGGTAAACCTGAGCGACCAGGGCTTTGTGCATTTAATGCATGTGCCCGAGAATGGCGAGGCGGAATATCGCTTCCAGACGGATAGCCTGCGGTTTCCGATGCGCGAATGGGTGAAGCTGGAGGTCGAGCTGCATTTTGATGCGGAAAACGGCTATGCCAAGGTGTGGCAAAACGGCAGTCTGGTTTCCGAAGCACCGGTGACAAAGGGGGACGGGCTGTTTACGCAGGCGCATTTTGGGCTATATGCTCCCCCTTCAATGACCGAGGGTGTTGTGTATAATGATGATCTGGTTATTACCGAGATAAACTGAATTTGGAGCGAGCGGATGGCTGACAGAATCGATGGCAAGGCTTTTGCGGCTACGGTGCGCAAAAAGGTTGCCGAAAATGTAGCGCGGCTGAAAGAGGCGGGGGTGACCCCTGGTTTGGCGGTGATACTGGTGGGGGAGGATCCGGCGAGCGAGGTTTATGTGCGCAACAAAGGCAAGCAAACCCTTGAGGTCGGCATGAACAGCTTTGAGCATAAGCTGGCGGCGGATACCCCGCGCGAAGAGCTGTTGGCCCTGATCGAAAAGCTGAATAAGGATCCGGCAGTGCATGGTATTCTCTGCCAGTTTCCGGTGCCGGATCACCTTGATGAAGCCGAAATTATTGCGGCGATTGCGCCGGAAAAGGACGTGGACGGGCTGCATGTGCTGAATGCGGGATTGTTGGCGACGGGGCAAAAGGGGCTGGTTTCCTGCACGCCGCTTGGCTGTTTGATGCTGTTGCGGGATCGGCTCGGGAACCTCTCGGGGCTGAATGCTGTTGTGGTCGGGCGCTCGAATTTGGTGGGAAAACCCTTGGCGCAGCTGCTATTGCGCGATAGCTGCACCGTAACGATTGCCCATTCGCGCACCAGAGATATCGAGACCGTTTGCAAACGGGCGGATATTTTGGTGGCGGCGGTCGGGCGGGCGCAGATGATCGATGCAAGCTGGGTCAAGCCCGGGGCAACGGTGATTGATGTCGGCATTAATCGAATCGCGGCCCCCGAGCGCGGCGAAGGCCGGATGCGGCTGGTGGGTGATGTGGATTATGATAGCGTGGCCGAGGTGGCGGGCGCGATTACCCCTGTTCCTGGCGGGGTAGGGCCGATGACCATCGCCTGCCTGCTGGCCAATACCGTAACGGCGGCTTGCCGCGTAAACGGGCTGGAGGAGCCTGAAGGGCTGACGGCTTAGCCTAAAGCTGGTTTTGCGAATCTTTGATAAACAGGTGTTCCCATGCCTTGTCGATCAGCCCGATCGACATTTGCGGCTCGATCCCCTCATAGCGGCAGTTTGAAATCATCTGCTCGATCAGGAAGCCCGCATGGTAAGCGGCGTATTGGTTGTCTACGGTTGGATATAGCTCCAGCAACAGGTGACTCAAAACTTCTTCTTTCATTTCAATCGGATAGCGCCCGACCGTCATGATGAAAATCTTGATGAATTCATCGCGGTTCGGGTTTCCGACAAATATTTTATAGTGGACCCGACGAAGCGCCGCGCCATCAAAAATCTTGTTGGGCGCGAAGTTGGTGGAAAACATAACCTTGGTATCGAAGGGGACGGTGAATTTCTGGCCCGATTGCAAGGTGAGAATATCAAAGCCGGATTCCATCGGCACAATCCAGCGGTTGATCAAGGTTTGCGGTGGCGTGGTTTGCCGCCCGAGGTCATCCACAATAAACACCCCGCCGGAAGATTTTAGCTGAAGCGGGGCTTGATAGGTGCGCGATACCGGATTGAAATTCAGATCCAGCATGTCCATGGTCAATTCGCCACCTGTGATCACGGTTGGCCGCTGGCACCGCACATAGCGTTGGTCGAATTTCCCGCTCTCCAGCCTTAATTGCCCGGGCTCCGGTGCGCTTTGCTTGACGACTTTGTGAATGAGCGGATCAAATAGCGAAATAACATTCCCCGCATATTCAAAAAACTCGGGCACATAGATATGGTCGATATAGGTGTCTCGAATACCGTCGGCGATGGATGATTTGCCGTTCCCCGGCGGGCCATAAAACAGCACCGAGCGCGGAGAATTTACCGCAGGGCCGAGCTTTTGAAACATTTTATCACTAATAATCAAATGCCCCATGCTTTTTTCCAACGATTCCCGCGTTACGTTTGCATCGCGAATGGATTGGGCTTTGACCTGCTTGACATAATCATCGAGCGGCACCGGCAGCGCCCCGATATATTCTGATTGTGCCAAGGCATCAAGCGCGGTGCGGCGGCCAAGATCGGTGAGCTGATAGCGCAGGTTCTTGCTTTCATCGGTGCGGGCCGCGCCCAGGGTTTCGATCATATTGCTTTCGCGGGTGATTTCCAGCAGCTCTTGCGCTACGGGGACACTGACCCGCAAAGCGTCGGCGACCGTAATTACATTATCCAGATTGCGGCGCAGCATGGTCTTTAGCAGGATTTCGCGAAGCAGGGTGACATCTATGCCCAGATCTGCCACGGATTTTGGCATCTTCGGGCTGGGTGTGGCGCTAATCATCGGTATTTCCCCGCTATAATATGTGCTTACAGTGTAACGCGCCACCAAGGCTGCTGGCAAGCGGCACGTGAAATCGCAGGTTTTTTTCTGCTGATGATTGGGTATAGTTGCCAAAGTTTATTTTGGAGGGCAAGGATATTTCAGTTCAGCAATCGGCCAGGTTCGCACTATTTTTACTCATTGTTTTTTCTTTGGAGGCGGCGCTGCTTTTATGGCCGTCAACCTTGGCAATTACGGCGCATGAGGGCGATATCCTGCATATGCTGGACGCGGCCCTGAGAATGGTGGCCGGCGAGCGCCCGCATGAAGATTTTATGACCCCGATCGGCATATTGGGTTTTGCACCTGTTGCCTGGTTTTTGTCATTGGGGTTCGGGGTTGGCAAGGCGATGATGCTGTCCAATGTTTTGCTGGCAGGGGTCTTGTTGCCCGCTACGTGGTGGATCGGGGCCAGCCGCCTTACGCTGGCGCAGGCGATATATTTCGGGCTGATGATGGTGGTGATGCTTACCGCGTTGATCTATGGCGGCGGCGAGACCAAGACCTCGTTTTCGATGTATTATAACCGCTGGGCCTGGGGCATTACCTTTTTGATTCTGGCGGCGGCGGTTTTCCCGCCGAAGGTGGATATTTTCGAGCGGATCATCGCTCCGGCTGTGATCGGTGTGGGCATGGCGGCGCTGGCGATCCTGAAGGTGACGTTTTTTGCGCCGCTGGTGCCTGCGGTTTTGCTCATTTTGCTCTCGCAAAAACAGGTTCGCCTGTTGCTGATGTCGGTTTTGATCGGGCTTTTGGTGGGCATCGGCCTGATCGGATATTTTGGCTTCGGGTTTTTTCTGGCCTATATGGATGATCTTTTGAAGGTCGCCGCGCCGGGGTCTTCGCGGCTGTTTCCGGGCTATGGGGTGTCGGAGATTATCGCCAGTCCGGTTTCGATGCTCGGGTCGCTTTCGTTATTGGCCAGCTTGGTTATATTTCGAAAATCGGGGCACATGCAGTCCGGCTTGATTGTATTTATCCTTGCGCCGGTATTTGTGTATATCACCTATCAAAACTGGGGAAACGACCCGAAGTGGCTGATGTTTATGGTTCTATTTCTTTGGGTGAACCTGCCCATGCCGGCCGAGATCGGGGCTTTTGGCCTATCGGCGCGGCAAAGCATTCTGGCCATTCTGGTTGTTGTTGGCACCATGGCTTTCCCCTCTCTGGAATCGATGCTGATTTCACCCTTCAGATCAGCATTTGGCGCGCGGGAGGGGTTTGTGAAGCTGCCTTTGGCTGATGATACCTTGGCCGATCTTTACCTGAAGCGCGGCAAAGTCCTGACCGCGAGGGGGACCCGACCGATAGCAGGGTTTGCCCCTTCTTTGCCACTGCGCGAGCCTGCGGTGCTGAATGGATATGCGTTTCCGGATTGCCAGAGCGATACATCACCTCTCGCGGTTGCCCTATCGATGGCGCAAGAGATCGAGGCGCAGGGTGATGCGATTGGAAAGCAGGTTTTGACCGCTGACATTTTAAGTGTTGCATGGCTCTTTGGCGATGTGGAGCGGGTGACCGGCGCTGCCCCGTGGTATTATGGCGATGATTCAGGGGTGGCCAATGCGGCGTTTCTATCGGTGCCCATGTGCCCGGTGCGGCAAACATCCCGCAAGCAGATGACCGATCAATTCATTGCCGCAAATCTGGAACTGGAGGAGGTTTTCCGCTCGGATATTCAGGTGTTTTATAAGGTATTGCGGGGAGAATAATTGCGAAAAAGGCTAAACCGGCTGCACCAGATGCGCGGCAAGATAGGTGACGAACCCGCCAGATAGCGCAAAGCCAACCGGAAACCGCCGCCGCCAGCCTTTGCCTTCATAAGATATCCAGCCCTTTGGCACCATGCCGGTTTTGCCAAACAGCCAATGGGTGATCACCGTCAGGATTGCGGCCAGAGAAACAAACATCGCAAAGCTCACCAATTGCTGGGTATCGACAAAGGGGATCAAAGCCGAGGCAAATTTCAAGTCCCCCGCCGGCACCAAGCGGGCGGCAAAAATCGCAAGGCTGGCTAATAGTGCAATAAACCCATAGATAAGGCTGCGAATATATTCGGAAAAAGGCAGCACCATCGGGCCGATAACGATAAATACAACCACCAAGCTGATCGGGAGTATATTCGGAATTTTCAGAAATTTGAGGTCGCTCCATGTTGCATATATGCAAAATGGAAAGGTGACGATCAGAAATACAACTGCCCAATATGCCATGCCGCGCCTATAGACTCTGGTTTGCGTTGAGCGCGCGGAGCGCATCAACCGCGGCTGCAAAATACCGGGGGTGGGTATCAATCGCCCGCTCCAGCAAGCCGCGTGCGATATCGCGATCTTCAAGTTTTACCGCCTCGCGTGCGGCATAATATAGCAAAATGGCGCGTTCTTCATCGGTCATCGGCACCACGGGAAGGTTATATTCCCGCCGCAGCGCCCGAACGATTACGAGGTTGGTTTTTGCCGCAAACAGGGAAGGGTCTGCCCGCAAGGCCTGGCGATACAGCTTTTCGGCATTCTCCAGATCCCCACGGCTTTGCTTGGAAAACCCCCAGTTATTCAGGGTGGAAGCGGGGGTTACGGTAAGTCCGCGTGCGATGTCATAAAAGCTGTCTGCCTTGTCCCATTCTTTGTTATAGTCGGCCACAATGGCTTCCAGACGGTAGCGCTTAAAGGTTTCAAAAGTCGGTGGGATTGCATCAAGCTGGGCTTCGCCCTCGTCCCACGCGCCGTTGCGGATATAGGCATCGGCCATGGCGACGCGATCCTCATTGGTCAGGCTGTCAAGCTCGGCCATGGTTTCGTAAATCAGCACGGCCTCGGCATGTTTTCCGGCTTTGGCCAAGGAAAGCGCCAAGCCGCGTTTCAGGTCAATGCGGTCTGGCTCTTGCGCCACGGCATTTCTGAAAAAGGCGACCGCCCGTTCGGGGTCGGCAAGGTTCAGCATGATTTCTGCGGTGTCCGCATCGTTCATGATGTTCAGCTCATCCTGTGGCAGCGCGCGGTCTGCATCTGTGATGTCGCCTTGGCAGGCGCCAAGAAACAGTGCTGAAAAAAGGAGGGTGAATTTTGTGCTTTGCATCTTATCCCCGTCTATATGTTGTTACTGCCCAAGTAATAGGTAACGCCCATTGCCCCGCCGAACCAGCATGAAATTGTATTCTTCGGGGATTTCCGCCGAATTTTCCTTGATTAAACGGGTCGCGAGGATGAGGTTATCGCGAATTTCTTCCGAATTGCCGTTATCCAGCCCGAAAGCGCGCTGAAAGCTGGCCTTGGCCATGCGGTAATTGCCAGAGTTGATTTGCACCACACCCAGATTATTCCAAGCGGTGACGAAGCGAGGATCTTGCTCGACCGCGCGCTGCAAAAACTTTTCGGCCTGCCCGAGGCGGCCAAGGCGAAGATTGGCCGAGCCGATGGCGCTCATCACATCCACATTCAAGCCATGGGTGCGCACCGCGCGGGTATAGGCCGTGAGGGCCAGCTCGAATTCGCCGGCGGCCATTAGCCGATGCCCGACAACCAGCCCGTCTACCGCTTCAGTGATGCGCGCCGTGCCCGGCGGCGGCGCGATGCCTTCTCGTGTATTGGAAAGCCCTTGCGTAGTGCTTTCGCAAGCGGCAAGTAGCGATAGCAGCCCCAGCAAAACCAAGCGTTTGCGCACTTATTTACCCCCGCCCAGCAGATTTACATAGATGTCGTAAATCGAAGGGCCAACCAGGATGATCAGCAAGGGGGGCACGGTGAAAAGCATGGTGCCCAAGGTCATTTTTGTGGGCAGCTTATTGGCTTTTTCTTCCGCTCTCATGATCCGCTTATCGCGCATTTCAAACGCATATACCCGTAGCGCGTCCGAGATCGAGGTGCCGAAATTGGCCGATTGGATAAGAACGGTAACAAACGAACTAATATCCGCAATGCCGCAACGCTCTCCCAAATCACGAAGCACAGTGACGCGCTCCTTACCGGCGCGAAGCTCTTCCGCGACAATCTGGAATTCTTGGGATAGTGGCAAATTCGAATGTTTGATTTCGCTGGCCACCCGCACGATAGATTGGTCAAGAGATTGACCCGCCTCAACACAAACCAGCATCAGGTCGAGCGCATCGGGAAACCCGTTTTCCAGCTCCCCCATTCGGGATTTGCGCTTTTTATCAACCCACATATTCGGTAAATAATAGCCAAGAGACCCGGGGATGAGGATATACATAGCCAGTTGCGCGGTTGTCAGCTCTCCGTTATTAAACATCACATATAGC
>WFUK01000026.1 GCA_015485015.1 Paracoccaceae bacterium
GGGCCGCGATAGCACCGGGGTGCGCGGCGTCAAGCTGGCGACGGGCGATGAGGTGGTGAGCATGTCTATCCTGCGCCATGTCGAGGCGACAGCCGACGAGCGCAATGCCTATTTCAAAATGCGCCGCGCGGTAACGGGCGAAGACGGGGCCGAGGTGGAAGCCGATGACAGCAGCATTTCCCCCGAACGCTATGCCGAGCTTTCAGCGCTGGAAGAATGGATCCTGACCATCACCTCCGGCGGCTTTGGCAAGCGCTCCTCGGCCCATGAATACCGCATTTCGGCGCGGGGCGGCCAAGGGGTTTCGGCGGCTAATCTCGGGCGGCGCGGCGATACCATTATCGCCAGCTTCCCTGTGGAAGACGAAGACCAGATCATGCTGGCGACCAATTCCGGCCAAAGCATCCGCTGCCCCGTTTCGGGTATTTCCCGCCAAAGTCGCAGCTCTTCGGGCGTGACGGTATTCAAAACCGCCAAGGGCGAGGAAGTGGTTTCGGTGGCGTGGATTGCGGATCAAGGGGAAGAAGATGCGGGGGAGGATGAGTGATGTTTCAGCCTACCTTCCCTTTCTTATTCTCGTCGCAGGTTTGTTCTTGTTCTACTATTTTCGTATGAAAAACGGCCAGCGTGCGGACAAGTATTTCGTCGAGCTGCAAAAGCATTCCAAATTGGAGGAAGAACACCTAGACCTTATGCCCCGCCAAGTCGAAGCGCTTGAGGAGATTACGAAGAAAAGATAGCGGCGCGTCTTCAGGTTCCACTTCAGAAAACCCATCCCTGCCTACAAGTGTTTTCGATGCAAAAGCATCGGACCGCGCCTCGCTACGCTCGGTGGCGGCGCGTCAATCACTTCGCTTGGGGTGAGGAAGTGTCCGCGCCGCCTTCAACCCTTAGCACCAACCGCAATCTCAGAAAGAGGCTTTGCCCCTCTGCGCAAGCGCATTCACCCCAGAGTATTTTGAAAAGAAGAATGAAGAAGTCATTTAGCTTTAACTTTGTCCAACTAAAGCTCAACTGTTGCAGAGCAGCGCGGATACATACTTGCCCAGCAAAACAACGCGAACGCGCCGCACCGAGCGAAGCGAGGCCACGTCCACGTTTGCGCAGCAAACGGCGGCCGACATGCGGGAGAGCTTGCTTGATTTTAGCTTAACACCTGTTAGCCTTTCCCGAGCTTGGCCATCAGCGCAGCTTCCACCCGTGGCGTCACGAATTTTGATACACTGCCGTCAAGCCGCGCGATCTCTTTGACCAGCTTGGATGCCACCGCCTGATGCTGGGCTTCGGCCATTAAAAACACGGTCTCGATCTGGTCATTCATCGCGCGATTCATGCCAACCATTTGATATTCATACTCAAAATCAGCCACCGCCCGCAGCCCGCGAATAATCACGCTGGCGCCGACCTCTTGTGCGCAATGGATCAGCAGGTTTTCAAACGGGTGCGCAACAATCTCCACGCCACATTCGGCCGAAATCTCGGCGCATTCCGCCTCGATCATTTCCACCCGCTCCTCAAGGCTGAAAAGCGGTCCCTTGTCCCGGTTGATCGCCACGCCGATCACCAGCTTATCCACCAATGAGCAGGCCCGCCGGATGATATCCAGATGCCCCACAGTGACCGGATCAAATGTTCCGGGATAAAGCCCTACGCGCATAGACACCTCCTGCGATTATGCTGCACCTGCGAACAGTTGCGCAGAAACCCCGCGCGGGTCAATCATAATTTTGCAATATTCACACTTTTCCGTGCAGCATATCGGTAAGGGCGGCATTTTCGCGCTCGATCAGCTCAATCCGCGCCTTGACCACATCACCAATGGAAACCACGCCCACCAGCTTGCCGTCTTCTACCACCGGCATATGGCGAAACCGGCCAATGCTCATTTTGCTCATTAGCGATACCACGCTATCTTCCGGCCCGCAGGCAATCACATTGGCGGTCATCAGATCCCGTGTGCAGTTGCTCATGCAGCCGACGCCGTTTTTGCCGATCTCGCGCACGATATCGCGCTCGGACAGGATACCATCCACCTGCTCACCGTTTTCCGATACGATTAGCGCCCCGATCCGGTGTTCGGAAAGCATTTCAGCGGCCTTGGATATGGTATCGCCCGGCTGTATCGTTAATATCCGGTTTGCGTCTTTGGATTTCAGTAGCTGCTCTACTCTCATGTGGTATCTCCCTTTGCTGATTATTTTCAGTCTGCCGCCCGCTTGGGGCGCTGTCAAGGCGGGCGAAATGCGCTGGCCTTAATTTGGAAAATCTTTGGACCTAAATAAACTGACCATCTGGTCATAGTTTCCTCTTCCCCTATTGGCTTACAGGGATGTAAGCTTACCGCAGATATTAACGGAGGGATTCTGATGCACGAGATCAAACACTACCTGAATGGCGAACATGTAGCCGGCACATCTGGCCGCTTTGCCGATGTATTCAATCCGGCCACCGGCGATGTGATCGCCAAAGTGCCGCTCGCCAGCGCGTCTGAAATGGATCAGGCGGTAAAATTTGCCGAGGCTGCACAGCCCGCTTGGGCCGCGATGAACCCCCAGCGCCGCGCGCGGGTGATGATGAAAATGGTGGACCTTCTGCACCGCGATATGGACAAGCTCGCCGAGGCGCTTTCCAAAGAGCATGGCAAAACCTTGCCAGACGCCAAGGGCGATGTGATCCGTGGCCTTGAGGTGGTGGAATATTGCATCGGCGCGCCGCAGCTCCTGAAGGGCGAATATACCGATGGCGCAGGCCCGGGCATTGATATGTATTCCATGAAGCAGCCGCTGGGCGTGACCGCCGGCGTTACCCCGTTTAACTTTCCCGCCATGATCCCGATGTGGATGTTCTCGCCTGCGGTTGCGGCCGGCAATGCCTTCATCCTGAAGCCCTCCGAGCGCAACCCGACCGTGCCGATCATGCTGACCGAGCTGTTTGAAGAAGCCGGCCTGCCCAAGGGTATTTTGCAGGTGGTGAATGGCGATAAAGAGGCGGTGGATGCGATTATCGAACACCCGACCATCCAGTCGATCGGCTTTGTCGGCTCTACGCCAATCGCTGAATATATCTATGGCAATGGCTGTGCCGCGGGTAAGCGCGTGCAAGCCTTTGGCGGCGC
This sequence comes from Paracoccaceae bacterium, assembly GCA_015485015.1. Classification (GTDB taxonomy): domain Bacteria; phylum Pseudomonadota; class Alphaproteobacteria; order Rhodobacterales; family Rhodobacteraceae; genus UBA3077. The sequence goes on from WFUK01000026.1 coordinate 3,116, forward strand.
GAAAAACCACGCCATCATCATGCCGGATGCAGATATGGATCAGGTGGTGGATGCGCTTATCGGCGCAGGCTACGGTGCGGCGGGCGAGCGCTGCATGGCGATTTCGGTGGCGGTGCCTGTGGGCGAAGATACCGCTGACCGCTTGATCGCGGCCTTGGCCCCACGGGTGGAAAGCCTGAAAATCGGGCCTTATACCTCGGAAGATGACGTTGATTTCGGGCCGGTGATCAC
>WFUK01000027.1 GCA_015485015.1 Paracoccaceae bacterium
CGCCCCCGACACCGGAGCCGACACGGGCGCATGGCCAGCGCTTTCCACGGCCGGCGCGCCTGCCTCATCGGCCTCGGCCTCATCGCCGTCAGCGGCACCAAGCACGCTGGAAATGGCTTTTTGCGCTTTGAACAGCACGCCGTCCAATTCCGAAAGATCCGGCCCCATCGCGCCGATTTTATCGTCAAAAACCGCCGTGATGCCCTGAACATGGGTGCGGGCATTATCCACAGCTTCGCGAATGGCGGTCATGCTGTCAGGGTCGGTATCCTGAAATGCAGCCGAAATAGTCGCGTGGTCAATCGGGCTTTCGCCCTCGCCCGGCGATATCTCCCCGTCGGCAATTGAAATATCGCGCAGCGAAAACCGGCCCATCCCGCGGCTATCCGTAAGCGCGGCGCGGCGCACCGCCTGCAGCACGGTATTGGTATCGGCCAGACCTGCCAGCGCATTCACCCGCATGGTCGGGTCGTCATCATCGTCTTCGTCCAGCTCGGGATGCACGCAATCCCAATATTTCTCCAGCGCCCCGTGGATATAGGCCAGCACGCGCTCAAACGCGACAAACCCTTCGGTGTGCAAGCTGGATTCAGCCAAAAACACAGCGGCCCGCAAATCTTTGCTCCGCCCCAGAATGCCCAGCGCCATCGAAGCCACTTTGCTAAAATCGACCTCTTCGCCCGCCAAGACAGAATCGCCGACCTGCTGTTCCTCTTTGGGCTTTGAAATATTTTCAAGCTCGATAAAATCCGGATCATATTCAAGGTCTTCACCGCACGCGGTATCGCCCTCAAATTCCTCCAGCAGAGCCTCGACATCGATCTCCATAATTCCCCCAGTTTGGCCTCGGTTTTATATAGCCCCGCCATAGCGGGCCGGTTTGCGGCCTGTTTGAGGTATCCTAGGCGCAAAAAATTGCTCCGGCAACATTTTTTCTCGAAGCAATTCCAATAGTTTCGACCAATTGTCTTCAAGTAGACAACTTAAGGTCAACCAATGGGGCAAAAACAATGCCTGTCAAAGGTGATCGACTCACCCGCGCAAATACCCTAGTATTTGCAACATTCGTAAAGAGGTTCCCTATGAAATTGGCAAATATTCTTCTGGCCATCGCCATTCTTTTAGCCCCTGCGGGCTGGTATCTGGCGAATATGCTATTCTTCACCACCACCAAATTCGCCGATGCCGGGCAGGTGGATGCCCTGCAAGAACAGCTTACCGCCCTGACCATTGATTTCAACAATCTTCAGCAGCAGGTATCGCTGCTTGATCAGCGCGGACCGGCGGCGCAAACCACGACCTATTCCGAAACCCCCGCCGCCACCGACGGGCTTGCGGATATCTTTGCGCAAGTGGTGCTGATTGCCGACCGTCGCAATGTGAATGACGGGCTGACCAATTCCTCCTCCAGCTATCTAACGGGTATTTTTGGCCCGCCACGCGAGGACCTCTCGCAAGAATGCCAGCCCATGACCAACCCGATCTTGAAGGATATGGTCGTGACCCGCAGCGTTGGTCCGGTGCGGGTCACCATGCTGGAACCTGCGATTGTTTCGCTTCAGCAGGTGTTCAAAAATGTGCAGGTGTTCGAGCCAGAGCTTTATAGCCGCATCACCTCGGCAGGCTCGCTTTGCGTGCGGCTGATCCGGGGGTCCGAAACCTCGGTTTCCACCCATGCTTACGGGCTGTCGGTGGACCTCAATATCGACGGGCAGCTTGACGTGCTGGGCGATGATCGCACCCAGCTCGGGCTGACGATTTTGGCCGAATTTTTCAATAAAGAAGGCTGGTATTGGGGCGCGGGCTTTGGGCGGGAAGACTCGATGCATTTTCAGGTATCGCGCGAAAAGATCGAAACATGGCGGCGGCTCGGGCAAATCCCCGAAGGCATGTGAACCGGCTAAAACGCGATTGGCACATCCGGCAGCTTTAACGATTTCACCAGCTCGCGCACCTCTTGTCGCGCCGCGATATTAGACAGGCTCAGGCTTAACCGATTGGTTTTGCGCAGGTCCAGCAGCGTTAACCCGCTCAAAAACAGCTCGCGAAAAATCACCCGCTCCGAAAAGCCCGGCACAATCCGAAAGCCGATGCGCTTGGAAAGGTCCTCCAGCGCCTTGCCGACCTTGCGCCGGTTCAGCGCCTGATTATGCGCCATCCGGTTGCGCAGCACCACCCAATCCACCGGCTTCAGGCCCGCCTTGGCCCGCAACTGGCGCGCCTCCCATACCAGCTCGGAATAAACAGATGGCCCAAGCACCTTGCCGGTGGTGGCATCCATCCGCGCCAGCAGATCAAAATCCACCAGCGAATCATTCATCGGGGTGATCAGGGTATCGGCCACCGAATGCGCCATGCGGGCATATCTCGTATCCGAACCCGGGCAATCGATCAGGATGAATTCGCAGCTATTATCCAGCGTGGTCAGCGCCTGAGCAAAGCGGGTTTCCTCCTCGGCCTGCGCGGCCTCGACGCTATCGGCATCTGAAAGCCGCAGCTGAAATTGCCGAGGCATAGAGAGATCATTACCGTCTTTTGCTGCTGTGGCGGCGCGGTTTTCCAGATAGCGGAAAAAGCTCTGCTGGCGCAGGTCCAGATCAATCGCGCCCACCGCCTTGCCTGCCGCCATAAGGGCCGCGCAAAGGTGCATCGCCGTGGTGGATTTCCCCGACCCGCCCTTTTCATTTCCCAAAACAATTACATATGCCATGACCGCATCCCGAATATTCACCCCCTACCTCTTAGCCGATCATCCCGCATTGCGAAAGATGCGAACGCGACAAATTATTTATCTTGCGCCGCCAAAATAAAAAGCGTTCCCTAGCGCGGATCAAGGCTTGGCGCA
>WFUK01000028.1 GCA_015485015.1 Paracoccaceae bacterium
GATTATGGAATCAAATGTAGTAACCGGCATTGCCTGCTCGCGCGACGAAGCCAAGATGACGCTGATTTCGGTGGCGGATCGCCCGGGTGTGGCGGCAGCGATCTTTACCCCGCTGGCAGCGGCCGGTATTATTGTCGATATGATCGTGCAAAACGTGGCCGAGGAAGGCCGCACGGATATGACCTTTTCCTGCCCGGTGGGCGATGTCGCCAAGGCCGAAAAAGCGCTGGAAGACGCCAAGGCGCGCGGCGAATTCAATTATCGCGAGCTGCATAAGGACGAGGATGTCGCCAAGGTTTCGATTGTCGGGGTGGGGATGCGTTCCCATGCCGGTGTGGCCCAGAAAATGTTCAAGAATTTGGCGGATGACGGGGTGAATATCAAGGTGATCACCACCTCCGAAATCAAGGTTTCTGTGCTGGTGGACCGGAAATACATGGAACTCACCGTGCAATCATTGCATGATGCCTTTGATTTAGACCGCGCCCCCTAGGCGCCCGACCCTTGAGGCCCCATGGTTGAACGCACCGGAATTAATTCACAAACCTTGCTAAAGCGCTTGCGCGATGCGCTGGCGGAAGCTGGCGAAGGGCAGGCGCGCCTCGATAGAATCACCTATCTGATCGCCTGTTCGATGGAGGCCGAGGTTTGCTCGATCTATCTGCGGCGCGATGATACCACGCTGGAACTATGCGCAACCTATGGGCTGAAGCCCGAAGCGGTGCATGAAACCCGGCTGCGGGTCGGGCAAGGGCTGGTGGGGCTGGTGGCCGATAAGGCGGTGCCGGTGAACAAGGCCGATGCCCCCGCCGCGCGCGGTTTTCGCTATATGCCCGAAACCGGAGAGGAGGTTTATTCCTCCTTTGTCGGCGTGCCGATCCAGCGCCTGGGCGAGGTGCTTGGGGTTTTGGTGGTGCAAAGCAAAGCGGCGCGCATCTATTCTGACGATGAAATTTATGGCTTGGAAGTGGTGGCGATGGTCATCGCCGAAATGACCGAGCTGGGGGCATTTACCGGTCCTGACAAAATGGCGATTGCGGCCCAGCATAAGCTGCCGTTTTTTGCCAAGGGCCTGCGCGGGCAAGAAGGCGTGGCCGAAGGGGTGGTGCTGTTGCACGAGCCTCATATCGTGATTGCCAATCCGGTGGCGGATGATCCGGAGGTCGAGGCCGCGCGCCTGCAAGAGGCGCTGGATAATCTGGTTGCCGAGATTGACGAATTGCTGAACAGAGGTTCGGCGATTGGGGAGCAGCGCGATGTAATGGTGGCTTATCGCTTGTTTGCGCAGGATAAAAGCTGGCGCCGGCGGATGTTTGAAACCGTTGAAAGCGGGCTGGCCGCCGAAGTGGCGGTGGAAAAAGAGCAAACCTCGACCCGAACCCGCATGGCGCGGGTGAAGGACGCTTATATCCGCGAACGCTTGCATGATCTGGATGATCTGGCCAATCGGCTATTGCGGATTTTAACGGGGCGGGACGATGCCGAGGCCCGGGGCATTCCGGAAAACGCGATCCTCGTGGCGCGCAATATCGGTCCCGGCGAGCTGCTGGATTATGGCAAAAAGCTCAAAGGCGTGGTGCTGGAGGAAGGCTCGGTCGGCTCGCACGCCGCGATCGTGGCGCGCTCGCTGGCGATCCCTTTGGTGATCCATGCCAAGCGCATAACGCGCGAGGCTTTGAGTGGCGATGCAATCTTGGTAGACGGCGAAACCGGTCTGGTGCATCTGCGCCCCGAAGATACCGTGGCCAAGGCTTTTCGCGAGAAAATCGCCATGCAGGCCGAGGCGCAAACCGCCTATGAAGGGCTGCGTGACAAGCCCGCAGAATCCCTTGACGGGGTGCAGATTGCCCTGCACATGAATGGCGGTTTGATGGTGGATCTGCCCAGTCTTGAGCCTTCGGGGGCCGAGGGGGTCGGGCTGTATCGCACCGAATTGCAATTTCTGCTGCGCTCGCGGGTGCCCCGGCGCGGAGAGCTGGTGAAGCTTTATAGCAAGGTGATGGATGCGGCGGGCGAAAAGCCGGTGGTGTTTCGCACGCTGGATATCGGCTCGGATAAGGCGCTGCCCTATATGAAGCGGCTCGACGAGCCAAATCCGGCGCTGGGCTGGCGGGCAATCCGCATCGGGCTTGATCGTCCGGGCGTGATGCGAATGCAGCTTCAGGCGCTTATTCGCGCCGCAAACGGGCGGCGGCTGAATGTTATGTTTCCGTTTATCGCGCAATTCGAGGAATTTCGCGAGGCGCGGCAGCGCTTGCTGGACGAGCTGGAAAAAGAGGCGCGCGCGGGGCATATCCTGCCGGCAAATGTGCGCATCGGGGCGATGCTGGAAACGCCAAGTCTGGCCTTTGCGCCGGATCAGTTTTTTCAACTGGCGGATTTTATCTCGATTGGCGGCAACGATCTGAAGCAGTTTTTCTTTGCGGCGGATCGCGAAAACGAGCGGGTGCGCCAGCGCTATGACACGCTGAATGTCAGCTTTTTGTCGTTTATCGAGCAAATATCCGACCGCTGTTTGCGGCTTTCGACCCCGCTTTCGTTTTGTGGCGAGGATGCGGGAAGGCCGGTGGAGGCGCTGGCTTTTGCCGCCATGGGCCTGCGCGCGCTTTCTATGCGCCCGGCCTCGGTGGGTCCGGTAAAGCGGCTGCTGCGCGCGGTGAATTTGGCAGAAGTGCGCGAGGTGATCAATGTGGCGCGGGCTTCGGGGGAGCAATCTGTGCGGCCGGCGCTAATGGATTGGCTGCGCGAAAACCGGATGCCGATATAGGCGGGCTATTTGGCGATAACGGCCCCGAATTGGCGGGTGCGGGCGTGATAGTTTTGTAGCGCCTTTTCAAACACTTCGGGCGAGAAATCCGGCCATGATTGCTCAAGAAATGCAAATTCTGAATAAGCGCTTTGCCAGGTCATAAAATTGGACAGCCGCATTTCACCAGCCGTGCGGATAATCAGATCGGGATCGTCCTGGGTTTTTGTATCCAGATGATCCGATATCGTTTGCTCGGTGATTTCCGCCGCTTCGATCTCGCCGCGTTTCACCTTGGCGGCAATGGATTTTGTGGCGCGAACCAGCTCGTCCCGGCCGCCATAATTGATCGCGACATTCAGATTAAGGCCGGTGTTATTCTTCGTCAGCGAGCTTAGGTTTTCCATCAGGTCCAGAATGTCAGGGGCCAAAGGAGAGGGGTCACCCAAAAACCGCACACAGACATTTTTTTCGTGTAGCTCCACCAGATTATTGGATAGATAGCCGCGAAAAAGCTTCATCAGCCCTTCGACCTCATGCGCCGCGCGCTTCCAGTTCTCGGTGGAAAAAGCATAGAGCGTCAGCGTGTCCACCCCCAGCGGCGGGCAGGATTTTACGATGGTTTTGACCTGCTGCGCCCCGCGTTTATGCCCGATCAGCCGCGCCAGCCCGCGCCGCGTGGCCCAGCGGCCATTGCCATCCATAATAATTCCGACGTGCATTTTCATTCCTCGAAGGGGCAGGCAAACGGGGCCTTTTATTGTTCATAAGGCAGGAGGGCGGCTTTGCATACAGGTTTTGGGTAAAAAACAGCTTAAAATATGCCGGTAAGCGATATGTTGCGCTCCGGTGGGGATTTCTTTCTCCCCTGTGGCAAAATGCGGTTTCCAATTGGCTGTGCGGGGCGTTATACCTGAGTAGAAATATCAAGTAAGCGAAGGAAAACCCCATGAGCGTGAGCAAAGAGCAGGTATTGGCCGAGCTGGCCAAGGTGATCGATCCGGCAAGCGGCAAAGATATTGTAAGCGCGGATATCGCGCGGGCGGTAACCATTGAGGGCGATACCGTGCGCTTTGTGCTGGAGGTGGATGCTGCGCGCGGGGTGGCGATGGAACCGGTGCGGCTCGACGCGATCAAGGCGGTTGAAGCGCTTGAGGGCGTGGCCAAGGTTTCGGCCCTGATCACTGCGCATTCCGATAAAAAAGTGCCGGATCTGGGCACAGGGGGCGGCAAGCCCGCCGCGCCGGAAGGCCCGCAGCGCCTCCCCGGTGTGCGCCATATTATCGCCGTGGCTTCGGGCAAGGGCGGGGTGGGGAAATCTACCGTTTCGGCCAATCTTGCCGTGGCGATGGCGCAGATGGGCCTGAAGGTCGGCCTGCTGGATGCGGATATCTATGGCCCCTCGCAGCCCCGCATGATGGGCACCAATGCACGGCCAAAAGCGGTGGGCGAGCGCGGCATGGCACCGGTTGAAAAGCACGGGGTCAAGCTGATGTCTATGGGCCTGATGATGCGCGAAGACGAGGCGGTGGTTTGGCGCGGGCCGATGCTGATGGGGGCGCTACAGCAGATGCTCAATCAGGTGGCATGGGGCGCGCTGGATGTGCTGGTGATCGATCTGCCGCCCGGCACCGGCGATGTGCAGCTTACGCTGAGCCAAAAAACCGCGGTTTCCGGTGCGGTTGTGGTTTCCACCCCGCAGGATATCGCGCTTCTGGACGCGCGCAAGGCTTTGGATATGTTCCGTAAAACCAGCGTTCCGGTGCTGGGCATTATCGAAAATATGTCTACGCATATTTGCTCGGAATGTGGCCATGAGGAGCATATTTTTGGCCATGGCGGCGCGATGGCCGAGGCTGAAAAGCTGAACCTGCCAATGCTGGGCGCGGTGCCGCTGGACATTAAAATCCGGCTGGCAGGGGATGGTGGTGCGCCCGTGGTGGCGGCAGATCCGGATAGCCCGCAGGCATTGGCATTCAAGGAGATTGCGAAAAACCTGATGGCGCACAAGGCTTTACAGGCGTAAGCCTTTGGTAAACAAATTGATAAGATAGGTTTTTGCGCTCAAAAACCTATCTTCATAGCCTTCATTCATCATGGCTTTGATCTGGGTGTCAAAATCGGAATAATGCTGCGTGGTCGCCCAGATCGAAAAAATAAGGTGATAGGGGTCAACAGGTGCCATTTTTCCGGCCTCGATCCAGCCTTGCAGCACCGCGATTTTCTGATCCATTAAGGTTTTTAGATGCCCGTTCAGGGTATTCCCGCCCCTTGGCGCTTCCTGAATGATTTCATTGGCAAAAAGCCGGCTTTCGCGCGGGAATTCTTCGGCCAGTTCGAGCTTGCGCTCGATATAGGCGGTAATTTCGGTCACGGGATCGCCGCTTGGGTCGATC
>WFUK01000029.1 GCA_015485015.1 Paracoccaceae bacterium
GGCCTGCAAAGCGCCGGTCAGGGAAAGGTAATTGATATCATGTCCGGATTGCCGCGCCATCGGGCCGCTTTGCCCCCAGCCCGTCATCCGCGCATAGATCAGCGCGGGGTTTTGCGCCATCAGGGGCGCAGGCCCAAGGCCGAGCCGCTCCATCACCCCCGGGCGATTCCCCTCGATCAGCACATCGGCCCAACCCGCCAGCCTTAGCGCCAGCTCGGCACCCTTTTCGGCATTCAGATCAATCACGATCGAGCGTTTGCCCCGCCGATCCACCGCTTGCTCGATCGCGATATCCCCGCGCTTGGGGCGATCTATTACAATCACATCCGCGCCCAGATCCGCCAAAAGCTGGCCAGCAAAAGGCGCGGGGCCGATACCGGCGAACTCGACAATCTTTACACCGGAAAGCGGGCGGGGATCGGGCATGGTTTTCTCCTCATACTGCCCTTGCCATAGCGCAATTCATGCATGGGCCAAAGACAAATCAGGCCGAAATAAAAAAATTGTGGCTTTGAGCGCAAAGGGATATACCGCAAACCGGAACTCAAATGTCATTGAAAGGCAGAGCCTATGTTCACAAATCTATTTATCGGCGCGCTTACCGGCGCCATTGGCGGCCATATGCTGGGGAAATCGCTCGGGAAATCGGGCATTGGTCCGGCAAAAAGCCTGATCGGCGGGGCTGTGGGGGGGGTGATTGCCGGACAGGCCTTGAGCTATTTCGAGCAAAAACCGGCCAGCGCGCCATTGGCGGGCATGGAAGGCACAATCAGCGCCAATGCCACGCCTTCGTTTTTAATGGCGGCTATCGCGGGGTTGGCCGCAGGGGCCGCGATGATCGCCATGGCCAGCATGGCGCGCAAAATGATGCGGCGGGGCAAATAGCCCCCCGCACTTAACGGTCGCGGTGGACTTTTTCTTTGCGCTCGTGGCGCTCTTGCGCCTCCAGGCTAAGGGTGGCTATTGGGCGCGCATCAAGGCGCTTTAGCGAAATCGGGTTTCCGGTTTCGTCACAATAGCCAAAGGACCCGTCTTCGATCCGGCCCAAAGCCGCATCGATTTTGGAAATCACCTTGCGCTCCCGATCCCGCGTGCGCAGCTCCAGCGCGCGGTCGGTTTCCTCTGAGGCGCGGTCGGCCACATCGGGGATATTGCGCGTGCCTTCCTGCATTTGCTCGATGGTATCGCGACTACCCTTCAGGATATCGTTTTTCCATGCCAAAAGTTTCGCCCGAAAATATTCAAGCTGACGATCATTCATAAACGGTTCGTCATCGGCCGGTTTATAATCGGTGTCCAGAATCGTTTCTGCTTTCATAAGAAGCTCCCAACCCCATTTATCTGCAAAATATGCAGTTCCTGCGCGAGGGGATAACGGGATTTTGCGGGAATGTCACTAGCTTGTCACGCAAGATTGTGTGAAATATTTACGCAAAGCGTGAAAACGTCGATTCCAACTGAGGGCAAAGGGCATAAAATGAGATTTGAAGGCACGGATACCTATGTAGCCACCGATGATTTAAGCGTGGCGGTAAATGCGTCCATCGCATTGCAGCGGCCGCTTTTGGTAAAAGGCGAGCCCGGCACCGGCAAAACCGAGCTGGCGCGGCAGGTGGCGGGGGCGCTGGGGCTGCCGATGATCGAATGGAACATCAAATCCACCACCAAGGCCCAGCAAGGGCTTTATGAATATGATGCCGTCAGCCGGTTGCGCGATAGCCAGCTCGGGGACCCCAAGGTGAATGATGTGAAAAATTATATCAAACCCGGCAAGCTCTGGCAGGCCTTTCAGGCCGAGGAGCGGGTGCTTTTGTTGATCGACGAAATAGACAAAGCCGATATCGAATTTCCCAATGACCTGTTACAAGAACTCGACCGGATGGAATTTCATGTGTATGAAACCGGCGAGTTGATCAAGGCGCGGCAACGGCCCGTGGTGATTATCACCTCGAATAATGAAAAAGAACTGCCGGATGCTTTCCTGCGTCGCTGTTTTTTCCATTATATCCGCTTTCCCGATGCCGAAACCATGGCCAAGATCGTCGATGTGCATTTCCCGAATATCAAGCAGGAATTGGTCGAGGCGGCGCTGACGCAATTCTACACCCTGCGCGAAACCCCGGGTTTGAAGAAAAAGCCAAGCACCTCCGAGGTGTTGGACTGGCTGAAATTGCTCTTGGCCGAGGACCTCTCTCCAGAGGACCTGCGCGGCGATGCCAAAGATGCCCTGCCCAAGCTGCATGGGGCGCTATTGAAAAACGAGCAAGACGTGCATCTGTTTGAGCGACTGGCCTTTATGGCAAGGGGGCAGCGGTGAAAATTCGGGGGCTTGAACCGGAAGATCGCGCGGCGTGGGGCGCGCTGTGGAAAGGCTATCTCGACTATTACGAAACCGAGCTACCGCCCGTAATGTATGACGTTGCTTTTAACCGGATGCTTTCGGGCGACGAGCATGAATTCCACGGGCTGGTGGCCGAGAAGGATGGCGCGCTGATCGGCCTTGTCCATTACCTGTTTCACCGCCACGGCTGGAAGGTGGAGCCGGTGATTTATCTGCAAGACCTGTATGTGAGCGACGCGGCGCGCGGCACCGGCGCGGGGCGGGCCTTGATCGAGGCGGTTTATGCTGCCGGAGATGCGGCGGGCTGCCCGACGGTTTATTGGCTGACGCAGGATTTTAACGAAAACGGCCGGCGGCTTTATGATCGCGTTGGTAGCCTAACGCCCTTTATCAAATATCAGCGGTAGGGTGGGTTTTAACCCACCAATCGCCACCCCAAGCGGTGCGTGGGGGACCACGCACCCTACGTCATCCGCTTTCTATTTCCGCCGGCGGCCTCTATACTCGTGCAAAACAGGTGGAGAGCAGGATGTTTCGAATTTTTTCGGCCCTAGGCATGGCAGCCTTTCTGGCGGGGTGCGTAAGCGGCTCGGGGCCGGTAAATGCCCCCACAGGCAGCGGGGTGGCGCGCTCGAATCTGGCCATTGCCGACGAATTTATCTCCTATCTGTTTGAGACCGAAGGCGGGGTGCGCATTCCGCGCTTGCTGAAATATGACGGCCCCGTGCGGGTATCACTAGACGGCGCGCTGGCCAGCTATCGCGGCGACCTGCAATCGGTGCTGGCGGGGCTGCGGCAAAAATCCGGCATTGATATCGCCCTCACAGACGGTGCCGCGAATATCCGCATTTTGCAGGTTCCCGCAGCGGCGCTCAAGCGGATATACCCGACAGCAGCTTGCGTCGTGGTCCCCGGTGTGCGCAGCTTTGCCGAGGTTCGACGCTTGCAATTTCCGCGCTGGTCCACCCAGCAAGAGCTGACCCGCGCGCTGGTGCTGATCCCCGACACCACCCCGCCCTATATCGTGCGCGCCTGCCTGAACGAGGAAATCGCGCAGGCTTTGGGGCCGGTGAATGATCTTTATCGCGTGTCTGACACGGTGTTTAACGATGATAATGTCTTTAACCGCCTCACGGATTATGACCACCTGATCCTGCGGCTGCTCTATAGCC
>WFUK01000030.1 GCA_015485015.1 Paracoccaceae bacterium
ATCGCCAAGCCCGCCGCAATCGCGGGCCGCGCCATGGGCAGCGCCACGCGGAAAAAGCTCTGCCATGCGCCGCAGCCCAGCGCGCGGGCGACCTCGATCATGCTGGCCGATTGCTCGCGAAACGCCGCGCGGGCCAGCAGATATACATAGGGATAGAGCGACAGGATCAGCACCAGCGCCGCAAACCAGATGCTTCGGATCTCGGGAAACCAGTAATCCCGCGAGGTTTGCCAGCCCATAGTGTCGCGCAGCAGCGTTTGCACCGGTCCGGCATATTCGAGAAAATCCACCAGCGCATAGGCGCTGATATAGGCGGGCAAGGCCATCGGCATTAAAAGCAGCCATTGCAGCGCGCCCCGCATCGGGAAGCGCTTCATCACCACCAGCCATGCCGCGCCCGTGCCGATCAGGCCGGTGCCAACCCCGACCATTGCCATCAGCAGCAGCGAATTTTTCAAATAGCGCGGCAGGGTGGTGGCAACCAGATGCCCCCAGATATTTTCGGTGGGGAAAAAGGCGATATATAGCACGGCCACCAGCGGCATCAGAATCAGCAGCGCAATCGCGATGCTGCCCGCCGACCATAGGTCGAAAGCTCGCGTCTTGCGCGCCTTGGGGTGCGATGTTACTTCCGATACCATAGGGGAGTGCATAAGCCGGAAAGCGGGCAAAAGTCCAGCAAGCTCTGGGTTCGTATAGTCGCATCTTCCGCAATCAGGAGCCAAAATGCAAAAAGCCGTTGATCTGGACAATTCCGACCCGCTCGCCCATCTGCGCGAGATGTTTTTTCTGCCCGAGGGCATGATCTATTTTGACGGGAATTCGCTGGGCGCGATGCCCAAGGCGGCGCTCGGCATCATAAACGAGGCCACCCAGCAGGAATGGGCGAGCGACCTGATTACCAGCTGGAACAAGGCGGGGTGGTTTGATCTGCCGACCCGCTATGGCGATCGGCTGGCAGCCATTATCGGCGCCGATGCGGGCGAGGTGGTGATTTGTGATTCGACCTCGATCAACCTTTATAAGGCGCTGTTTGCCGGGCTGAGCCTGCGGCCGGATCGCCATGTGATACTGGCCGAGAAAAACAGCTTTCCGACCGATCTTTATATGGTCGAAGGGGCGCTGGCGGCGCGGCCCGGGCTGGAAATGCGGCTGGTGGAGGATCTGGCGGGCACGATTGATGAAAGCGTGGCGGTGGTGCTGGTGAACCATGTGGATTATCGCAGCGGCAGGCTGGCGGATGTGGCCTTGATCACCGCGCGGGCGCATGAAATGGGCGCGGTGGTGATCTGGGATCTGTGCCATAGCGCGGGGATTTTGCCGGTGGAGCTTAATCTGCACGGGGCCGATCTGGCGATTGGCTGCACCTATAAATACCTCAATGGCGGGCCGGGATCTCCGGCGTTTATCTATTGTGCGGCCAAGCATTTACCCCATGTGAGCCAGCCGCTTTCGGGCTGGTGGGGGCATGAAAAACCCTTTGATTTTGATACCGGCTATGCGCCGGATGCGGGCATTCGAAAATTCCTGTGTGGCACCCAGCCGATCCTGTCCTTTCGGGCGCTGGAGGCGGCGCTGGATGTGTTTGACGGCTTGGATATGGCCGTGCTGCGGGCAAAATCCTGCTCCCTGAGCGCGCTGTTTATCGAGCTGGTGCAGGCAAAAGTGCCAAGCCTGGCGCTGGCCTCCCCGACGGATGCCGCCCAGCGCGGCTCGCAGGTTTCGTTTTCCCATCCGCAGGCCTATCCGATCGTGCAGGCCTTGATCGAGCGCGGGGTGGTGGGGGATTTTCGCATGCCCGACATCCTGCGCTTTGGCTTTTCGCCGCTTTATCTAAGCCATATGGATGTGGTGCGGGCGGTGGATATTTTGCAGGAGATTATGGAAAGCGAGGCCTGGAATGCCCCGCGTTTTCAGGCACGCGGCGCGGTTACCTAGGGTTCAATCCTCCTCGGGGCTGTCGTCATAGCGGTCCGATAAAATCCGCGCGGCATTGCCTTTTGGATCATCATACTGATTGCTTTTGATCGACCAGAAAAACGCATATAGCCCGACGCCGCCCAGAATAAGCGAGATCGGAATCAGAATGGCCAATATATTCATTTCATTCGTCCTATCCGCATGGAATTCAGCGAGACCACAATCGAGCTGGTAGACATCGCCAAAGCCGCATGCAGCGGGGTGGCAATACCGGCCAGCGCCAGCGGCACCGAGATCATATTATAAACCGCAGCAATGCTGAAATTC
>WFUK01000031.1 GCA_015485015.1 Paracoccaceae bacterium
AGGTTGATCAGCGCCTGGGTGATCGCGGCCAGCTCGGAGGTATCCAGCGTGGTTGTGATCGAGCCATCAAAATCCGAGCCAAGCGAAACCGCATCCGCCCCGACCAGCTCTACCGCCGCCGCGATGGATTTGGCGATGCCCGTGGGGGTATCGTCGCAGGTGACCTCCTCCCAATAGCCAATGCCGATCACGCCGCCGGTATCGGCGATCTGTTGCATCAGCGCATCGGGCAGGTTGCGCTTGGTATCGCATTGGCTGCGAATGCCGGAATGGCTCAGCACCACCGGCATATCGACCATCTCCAGCACATCGCGCACCACCTGCTCGGAGGAATGCGCCACATCAAGGATCAGCCCGCGCCGTTCGACCTCGGCCACCACTTCGCGGCCAAAATCGGTAAGCCCGGCATTGGAGGTGCCGTGCAGCGAGCCGCCCAGCTTGTTATCAAAGAAATGTTGCAGCCCGATCAGCCGGTAGCCGGCACTTTCAAGCCGTTGCAGATTGCTGATATCGCCTTCCAGCGGATGCGCGCCTTCAATGCCGAGCATGCCCCCCACCAGCGCCTCGCCGCTTTCGCGGCGCTGTAAAACCTCGGCCAGATCAGCAGCGGTGCGGATGATTTTCAGGCTGTCGGGCGCGGCTTGCTGCACTTCGGCGAGCTTCTCGGCTTGATAAAGCGCGCGCTCGGTCAGGTTTTGCCATGTGCGGATCGGCCAAAGCTGCGCCACCGCCAGCAGGGTGATATTGTCAAAGGCATCAGCGGCGTTTTCCTCATAATTCAGCCCTGCGGGAGATTTGGTGACGGCGGTAAACATCTGCACCGCCACATTGCCTTCGATCAGGCGGGGAATATCGGCCTGCCCGATGCTGCCGCGCTCGGAAAGGTCGCGGTTCCACAGCAGGCTATCGGCATGCCAATCGGCGATGATCAGGCTGTCATGCAGCTCTTGCGCGGCGCGGGTAATCGGATATGGCTCATGCCCGACCACCGCATTGCGCTGGTTTTCCACATAGCCGGGACCGAATATTAGAAATCCGATGCCGCCGATCAGCGCTATAACAACTACCAATAGGAGGGCTTTCTTGAAAAATTTCTTCATTACAAACTCCGCAGCTTTCAGGCCTTAAAGCGGCCAAAATACCAAAATAGCGGGGATGCTCACAACCACAATGATGATCTCCAGTGGTAATCCCATCCGCCAATAATCGCCAAAACTATAGCCGCCCGGTCCCAAGATCAACGTATTGTTTTTATGGCCAATCGGGGTGAGGAAGGCGCAGCTCGCCGCCACCGCCACCGCCATCAAAAAGGGATCGGGGCTTACCCCGAGCGTGGTTGCCATCTGGATGGCAATCGGCGCGGCGACGATGGTGGTGGCGGTATTGTTCAGCACGTCGGATAGCGTCATGGTTACAATCATCAGGATGGTCAGGATCGCCCACGGGGCCATGCCTGCGGTTAGCCCGATCAGCCAGCCCGCAATCAGCTCGGTGCCGCCCGAGGTCTCCAGCGCCGCGCCCAGCGGGATCATCGAGCCAAGCAGCACCACCACCGGCCAGCTGATATGGTTATAAATCTCGGAAATAGGCAGGATTTTGAACAGCACAAACCCGACCACAACCAGCCCCAGCGCCACCGGCAGATAGACCAGACCAAAGCTCGCCGCCGCCACCGCCGCCGCAAATAGCCCGATCGCCAGCCAGACCTTTTTCTCCTCGGTCACGGCCAAGCCGCGCTCGGCCAAGGGCAGGCAGCCGAGCCAGTCAACCACCTCGTTGCTTTGTTCGCTTGGCACCAATAGCAGCAAGATATCCCCCGCGCGGACTTCGGTTTTGCGGATCTGGCTTTTGATCTTGCGCCCTTGGCGGGCGATGCCCATCAGCACGGTGCGGCGGCGCCAGCCAAGGCCAATCGCCATCGCGGTTTTGCCGGCGATGCGGGATTCTTCGGTTACCACCACCTCGATCACGCTTAGCCCCTCTCCATCGGCGCGCAGGGCCTCCTGGCGCTTGGCATCAGCAAAATCCAGCGAAAGCGCGGCGCGAAATTCATCCAGCGCATCGGGTGCGGCTTCCAGCACCAGCGCGTCATCCGCTTCCAGCTTGGTAGACCCCGCCGTGCCATAGCGCCGCTTGCCGCCGCGCACGAGGCCAAGGATCGCCACGTCGTTTTTATCGGCGGTTTCATATAGCTCGGAGAGCCGCTGGCCGATCAGCTTTGAACCTTCCGGCACCGTCAGCTCCGCGATATATTGCGCGATATCCGCCATCGGATCACTGGCCGCATTCCCTTTGGGCTGCGGGATCAGCCGCCAGCCGATCAGCGCCACAAAAAGCAGCCCCGCAAGGGCGGCAACCAAGCCCACAGGGGCGAAATCAAACATGGCAAAAGGCTCGCCAAGGCTATCTTCGCGGATGGTGGCGATGATGATATTGGGCGGGGTGCCGATTAGCGTGATCATGCCGCCAAGGATGGTGGCAAAGGAGAGCGGCATCAAAGACAGCCCAACGGGGCGCTTGGCCTTGCGCGCGGTCTGGATATCGACCGGCATCAGCAGCGCCAGCGCCGCGACATTATTCATAAAGCCCGAAAGCACGCCGCCAATCGCTCCCATCAAGGCGATATGCCCGCCAAGCGAGCGCGAGGCATCGACCAAAGTGCGGGTGATGAGAAACACCGCGCCCGAGCGCACCAGCCCCGCCGAAACCACCAGCACCAGCGCCACCACCAAGGTTGCCGGGTGGCCAAAGCCGGAAAAGGCTTCCTTGGTCGGGATCACCCCCGCCACCACGCCGATCAAGAGCGCGCTAAACGCCACCAGATCATAGCGAAACCTGCCCCATAGCAAAAATACAAAGACAGCCCCGAAAAGGGAGAAAAGGATAATTTGATCGGTGGTCATTTTGGCTCCGCGAAGTTTTGCACATCCAAGCGGAAATAGCTCCAAAAGGCAATGCTTGGTTCTGGCAGGCTCACGCTTAGGTTCGGCTTGCAGGGCGGGGCGGATTTGTTTTATAGAGAGGGAAATTATTCAATAAGCGGAGATCACCATGGCGGGCCACTCAAAATGGGCAAATATTCAGCATCGTAAAGGGCGGCAGGATGCGGTGCGCTCCAAGCTGTTTTCCAAGCTGGCAAAAGAGATTACCGTGGCCGCCAAAATGGGCGATCCCGATCCCGATAAAAACCCGCGCCTGCGCCTGGCGGTAAAAGAAGCCAAGAAGGTTTCGGTGCCAAAAGACGTGATTGATCGCGCGATCAAGAAATCGACCGCAGGGGATGACGGCAATTACGACGAGATCCGCTATGAGGGCTATGGCCCTGCGGGCGTGGCGGTGATTGTGGAAGCCATGACCGATAATCGCAACCGCACCGCTTCTTCGGTGCGCTCGATCTTCACCAAATCCGGTGGTAATCTGGCCGAAACCGGCGCGGTTTCCTTTATGTTTGACCGGGTTGGCGAGGTGGTTTATCCCGCAGCTGCCGGCGATGCGGATAGCATGATGGATGCGGCGATCGAGGCCGGGGCGGAGGATGTCGAAAGCTCGGAGGAGGGCCATGTGATTTATTGTGCCTCCAATGATCTGAACGAGGTTTCCACCGCGCTTGAGGCGGCATTGGGCGAGTCAGAATCGACCAAGCTGATCTGGAAACCGCAAACCACCACCGAGCTGGATTTCACCGCCGCCGAAAAGCTGATGCGCCTGATCGAGACGCTGGAGGATGATGACGATGTGCAAACCGTCACCGCCAATTTCGAGATTTCCGACGAGGTCATGGCGCAGCTCGGCGCTTAACTTGCCGCTTGGCAATAGTTTTACTTGAAATGCGCATGGCTTATGAGCAAACTATCCCTTTCTTGCTGGATGGACGGGATCGCTGTGGGTGGTTTGCTCAAATTATGGTGGCTATGGGCCGGTGCAGGGCTGGGCGCGGTGGCGGTTGGCGTGGTGGTATTGCAGCCCCAAGCCCCGTCGGAGCCGCCCGAAACCGGGGTTGAAAGCCAGGAAATCACCGAGACCGAACCCCGGATCCGCCCCGAACCCGAAATCAGCCCCGCGCCGGATCTGACTGTGGTTGCGCCGGTTCCGAGCCGTGAGCCAAGCGCGGAAGCGGTTGAAATCGAGATCGTCGAGGATAAAAGTGCCGAGGCGGAGGCACCCCCCGTTAGCGCCGATCCGGCTTCGGCCCCGCTGGTTGCGCCTGCAATCGATGCTGATTCC
>WFUK01000032.1 GCA_015485015.1 Paracoccaceae bacterium
GGTCGCCGGTGCGGAAAGGCTCGCGGTTGATCAGCTGGTCGCGGCGAGGCGATTTTGCGCCGCGACCAGCTGATCAACCGCGAGCCTTTCCGCACCGGCGACCGTGTGCGCGCCTTTATCCGCGATGTCCGCGCCGAGGTCCGTGGTCCGCAGATTTTCCTGTCGCGCACCGCGCCTGAATTCCTCGCCGAGCTGTTCAAAATGGAAGTGCCGGAGATTTATGACGGCATTATCGAGATCAAAGCCGTGGCCCGCGATCCCGGTTCGCGCGCCAAAATCGGCGTGATCTCCAATGATAATTCGATCGATCCTGTGGGGGCTTGTGTGGGTATGCGCGGTTCGCGCGTGCAGGCCGTGGTTTCCGAGCTTCAGGGCGAGAAAATCGACATTATCCCGTGGAATGACGATGCGCCGACCTTCTTGGTCAATGCGCTTCAGCCAGCCGAGGTTTCCAAGGTTATTCTGGATGATGATGCCGAGCGGATCGAGGTGATTGTGCCGGATGAGCAGCTAAGCCTTGCCATTGGGCGGCGTGGTCAAAATGTGCGGCTTGCCTCGCAGCTTACCGGCTTTGATATTGATATCATGACCGAGAGCGACGAGTCCGAGCGCCGCCAAGCCGAGTTTGTCGCGCATACCAAGGTGTTTATGGATGCGCTCAATGTCGATGAACTGGTGGCACAGGTTCTCGCCTCCGAGGGTTTCACCTCGCTGGAAGAAGTGGCCTATGTGGAAGCCGAAGAGCTGATGGGCATTGACGGTTTTGACGAAGGCACCGTGGAGGAGCTGCAAGCGCGGGCGCGCGAAAGCATTGACGAGCAAAACGCTAAATTCATCGAAAAAGCCCGGGAGCTTGGGGTTGAGCAGAGCCTGTTTGACTATGAAGGCCTGACCCCGCAAATGTTTGTGGCGCTGGCTGAAGACGGCATCAAAACACTGGAAGACTTTGCGCAATGTGCCGATTGGGAATTGGCGGGGGGTTATACCACCGTTGACGGCCAGCGGGTAAAAGATGACGGCTTGCTGGAGGCTTTCGATGTGGGCCTTGAAGAGGCGCAAGCCATGGTGATGAACGCCCGGGTGATGCTCGGCTGGCTGACCCAAGAGGAACTCGACGCACAAAACGCCCCTGCCGAAGAAGAAGGCGAAGACGCAGCACCGGAGGCCGAGGCTTAATGCGCGCCTCGGAAACTGGATATGACGCGCGGTGGGCACCCAAAAGACCGAAGTGAAACGAGACGCAAATGTATTGTGTCTGGTGAGGTCTGCGCTATTGACGAGCTAATCCGGTTTGTGGTTGGCCCTGAAGCCAAAATCTATCCCGATCTCGGGCAAAAGCTGCCCGGGCGCGGCATATGGGTGATGGCGGATCGGGCGTCGATCGAGAAAGCTGTCAGCAAAGGTTTGTTTTCACGCGGGGCCAAGATGAAGGTCTCGGCCGATCCGGCGCTGGCGGACCAGGTGGAATCACTCATGCGGCAGCGGCTTTTGCAGGCAGTTTCGATGGCGCGCAAAACGGGGCGGGCGCTTTGTGGCTTGGAAAAGGTGAAAGCGGCGCTGGTTTCGGGCGAGGCGGATGTGCTTTTGCAGGCTTCCGATGGCTCCGAGCGCGGCAAAACCGCGTTAAGACCGCCAAATGGCGAAGAATCTCGAATAGAAGCCCTTTCCGGTGACGAATTGGGTTTGGCATTTGGGCGAGATAATGTGATACATGCGGCGATATTGTCTGGCGGGTTCACGGATCGAGTCCTTTTTGAAGCGAAGCGCTTAAAGGCGTTTGGCAAAACGGTATGATTGACCCTCGGGTCAGACAGGTATAAATGCCACGCAAGGGCGCGGTGTTGAAAGGTGAAGAATGAGCGATACGACAAATAACGACGATAAAAAGCCTTTGGGCTTAAAAGGCGGCACAGTGCGGCAGAAGTTTTCGCATGGGCGGACCAAAAACGTCGTGGTCGAACGGAAAAACAAGCGCGTATTTACGCCAAAGCCCGCTGGCGGCGGTGGCAAGCCCGGTGGCCAGAAGGCAGCGGGCAGCTATCTGTCTGATGTAGAGCTGGCGCGGCGCAAAAAAGCGCTTGAAGCCGCGCGGGCGATGGAAGCCGAGCGCGCCGCCAAAGAGCAGGCCGTTTCTGAAGCCCGCGAAGGCGAGCGCGCCAAGCGCCGGGCCGAAAAAGATGCCGCCGTGCGCGAAGCCGAAGAAGCCAAGATCCGCGCCGAACGGCTGGCTGAAGAAGCCAAGGTAAAAGCCGAGGCCGAAGCCGCCGAAGCCAAA
>WFUK01000033.1 GCA_015485015.1 Paracoccaceae bacterium
GGGTATTTATGAGGTTATGAAAAAAATCCTTGTATGCCTTTTGTTATTTCAGGCCACGCTTTCGCAGGCGGCCCAGCCCGGCCTTGGCTTTGGTGAAAACCAAAGGCTGGACGAGCTTTTTGCCGAGATGCAGGGCGCTGGCGAAGGGGCGGCCAGCGCCGAGCGCGAGGCGGTGCGGATTTTCCGGCAATCAGGCTCGCCAGCCATGGATCTGCTTTTGGCCCGGGGCATGAGCGCCATCGAGGCGGAGGATTTTTCGATGGCGATATGGCATTTATCGGCGCTGATTGACCATGCGCCGGATTTTGCCGAAGCCTATAATGCCCGCGCCACGGCCTTTTATCTGATGGGCAAATTCGGCGAAGCCATGGCCGATATCGAAACCACATTGGCGCTTAACCCGCGCCATTTCGGGGCTTTGATCGGCATGGGGGCCATTCAAGAAGGCATTGGCCATCCGGAAAACGCGCTAAAGGCCTATAAGGCGGCGCTGTCGCTCAATCCGGCCTCGACGGAGATCGCCGATATGGTTAAGCGGGTTGAAGACGAAATGAGCCTGCTGCACTAAGGCGCATCTTTATCGGGGCAGAAAATGCGCGAAATTACAGCGGTGCTTGGCCCGACCAACACCGGAAAAACCCATTATGCTATCGAGCGCATGCTTGGCCATCAGACCGGCATCATCGGCCTGCCGCTGCGGCTTTTGGCGCGCGAGGTCTATGAAAAGCTGGTGGAGCTGCGCGGGCAGGGCGCGGTGGCGCTGCTGACCGGCGAAGAGCGAATTATCCCCCCCAAAGCGCGGTATTATGTATGCACCGTTGAGGCGATGCCGCCGGGGATGGCGGCGGATTTTATCGCGGTGGATGAAATCCAGCTTTGCGCCGACCCGGATCGTGGCCATATCTTCACCCAGCGCCTGCTGCACAGCCGTGGCCGCGCCGAGACCCTGTTTATGGGCGCAAGCTCGATGCGGGCGCGGATCGAGAGCCTGGTGCCAGAGGCGAGGTTTCTTTATCGCGAGCGGTTTTCCGAGCTGACATATAGCGGCCCCAAAAAAATCAGCCGGATGCCCCCGAGGGCGGCGATTGTGGCGTTCTCAGTAGAGAATGTTTATCAAATCGCCGAGCTTATTCGCCGCCAAAAGGGTGGTGCTGCGGTGGTGATGGGGGCGCTTAGCCCGCGCACGCGCAATGCGCAGGTCGAGATGTATCAAAACGGCGAGGTCGATTATCTGGTCGCCACCGATGCGATTGGCATGGGGCTGAACCTTGATATCACGCATGTGGCTTTTGCCGGGCTTTCCAAATTTGACGGTCGCCGGATGCGCTATCTTATGCCCAATGAGCTGGCACAAATTGCGGGCAGGGCGGGGCGCTATATGGAAAATGGCACCTTCGGGGTGACTGGCGAGGCGCATGATCTTGAGCCGGACTGGGTGGAGGCGATCGAGAACCACCGGTTTGCGCCGATTCAAAAGCTGGAATGGCGCAATCCGCGTCTGGATTTTGGTAGCATGAAGGCGCTGATTGCCTCGCTTGAGCGCAGCCCTGATGATCGCGAGCTTTTGCGCGCCCGCGAGGCGGATGACCTGCGCAGCCTTAAAGGGCTGGCGACGATGCCGGATGTGATAGACCAAGTGCGCTTTGCTCCCGAGGTGCGGCGGCTGTGGGAGGTATGCCAGATACCGGATTTTCGGAAACTCAGCGGTGGCGAGCATGTGGCGCTTTTGGCCAAGGTGCATCAGCAGCTCAGCGCGGGGCAGATCAACGAGGATTGGCTGGCGCAGCAGGTGAAATCGATTGACCGTGTGGAGGGCGGCATTGACCAGCTTTCCAAAAGGCTGGCTTTCATTCGCACATGGACCTACGTTGCGCAGCGCAAAGATTGGCTTCACGATGTTTTATATTGGCGCGAGGCCACGCGCGAGGTAGAAGATAGGCTGTCGGATGCGCTACATACGCGCCTGACCCAGCGATTCGTTGATCGCCGCACCAGTGTTTTGATGCGGCGGTTGAAGCAAAAGGAGAGGCTCTTGGCCCAAGTAAGTGAAAACGGCGATGTGACCGTTGAAGACCAGTTTATCGGTAAGCTGGATGGATTTAGATTTATTCTGGACCCAAAGGCCAGTGACCAAGAGGCCAAAACATTGCGCGCCACGGCGCTGGCGGGCTTGCAGCCGGTGTATAATCTGCGCTCGGATAAAATGTATAACGCGCCGGATACGGAATTTGATTTCACCGAGCAGGGCGGCCTGATGTGGGGCGATGCGGCGGTTGGCAAGCTGGTGGCGGGGGCGGATGCGCTTTCCCCGCAGATCGAGGTTTTTGTTGACGATGAAGCCGGTGCGGAGGTGGCTGAAAAGGTGCGCCGCCGCCTTGGGCATTGGATGGAGCGCAAAATCACCGCGCTTTTCGAGCCGCTGCTGACGATCAAGAATGACGAAGCGCTTGAAGGGCTGGCGCGGGGCGTTGGCTTTCAGCTCGTCGAAGCGTTGGGGGTGATCCCGCGCAGCGAAATCTCCAAGGATATCAAAGAGCTGGATCAAGACGCGCGCGCAACTCTGCGCAAGCACGGCGTTCGCTTTGGCCAGTATACCATTTTTCAGCACCTGATGCTGAAGCCCGCGCCCACGCGGCTGCGCCTGGTGCTATGGTCGTTGCAAGCGGGCTTGCAGGAATTCCCCGAAGCGCCGCCCGCTGGCTTGGTGACCGTGCCGGCCTTGCCGGACGCGCCCGAGGGCTATTATGCCCGCGCCGGCTATCGGCTGGCCGGAGAGCGCTCGATCCGCATCGATATGCTGGAGCGGTTGGCGGATATGCTGCGCAGTCAGGATAGCCGTGGCGGCTTTGAGGCCAATGCGGATATGCTGTCGATTACCGGTCTTTCGCTGGAGCAATTCTCCAATCTTATGGCTGGGCTTGGCTATGGGTTTGAACGCGGCGAGCGACCAAAGGTGAAGGCGCTCCCCGAGGTTTCCGAGCCGCAACCGGCAGCCACGGATGCGGGAGAAGCGAAAGAAGAAGCGCCAACGCCCGAGGCGGATGCTGCGGCGGATGCGCCGAGCCATGCCGAAGACAAAAAACCCGCAGATACCGCGGTAGAGGCTGGCGCGAAGGCCGAAGAAGAAAAGCCAGAAGAAGAAAAGCCTGACGAGGTCGAGGTTTTTTATACCTTCCGCTGGGCGCCCAAACCGCGCGGGCAGGGGGCGCGGCCCAACCGGCAGGATAACCGCCAGGATAACCGCAATAAAAAGCCCAAAGGCAAGCGCGGTAAGCCGCAGGCACAGCGCCAGGCCGCGCGGCCGCCGCGCAAGGATAAGCCGTTTGATCCCGATAACCCTTTTGCCGCCCTCGCCGCGCTCAAGGCTAAAGATTGAGCGAGACCCTGCGGATAGATAAATGGCTCTGGCATGCGCGGTTTTTCAAAACCCGCACGCTGGCGGCCAAGATGGTATCGGCAGGGCATGTGCGGCTGAATGCAGCGCGGGTGAAAAAGCCCGCCACCATGCTTCGCGCCGGAGACGGGCTGAGCTTTATGCAAGGCGAGCGCTTGCGGGTGGTGCGGGTCGAAGCGCTCGGCGAGCGGCGCGGGCCGGCAACGGAAGCGCAAAGGCTTTATGTGGATTTAAGCCCCGAACCCGAGGCAAATACAACCAATCATAGCGCGCGGGTGGGAATACGACCCACCAAAAAAGAGCGCCGCGCGCTGGATGCCTTTCGCCACACGGTTTCTTGATGGCTAGGCCTTGAATCTCGGTCAATCGGGGCCTAATAACCCGATAACAATATTATTTTGCTATTCGGGGAACTCCCCCAGCTATGAGGCACCGAGATGACCTATATCGTAAATGATTCCTGTATCGCCTGCAAATATACCGACTGCGTAGAGGTATGTCCGGTGGATTGCTTTTACGAGGGCGAAAACATGCTGGTGATTCATCCTGACGAATGCATCGATTGCGGGGTTTGCGAGCCGGAATGCCCCGCCGATGCCATCCGCCCCGATACCGAGCCGGACGCCGAAAAATGGGTCGAATTCAACCGCAAATATTCCGAGCTTTGGCCGGTGATTATCGAGCAAAAAGAGCCGCTACCTGACGCCGAAGCCCGCGATGGCGAAGATGGCAAGCTGGAGAAATATTTCTCCGAAAAGCCGGGTGAGGGTAGCTGATTCTCCAAGCCGAGAAACTTTTGCGACCGCCCTTTTTTTCGCCTTAATTCTGTGATATATTATCCGGGTAACAATTTTGGCCAGTCACGAAGGGAAACTGCGTTAAGGCGCAGATCACAAGGTTTCAACACATATCAAAACTCGGCGCAGGTTGCGAAGCAATCGTGAATGCCTATGTGTAGGATCCGATATGCATGACATCCGCCAGATCAGACAAGGAACACGCTTGAATATGAGTAAATCTAAAAACCAGCTTGATTTTGCAACCGGCCAATTTGTGGTCTATCCTTCACACGGGGTTGGAAAAATCACCGAGGTCGAAACCCAGACCGTCGGCGAAGAAGTGTTGGAGATGTTTGTGATTTTCTTTGAAAAAGAGAAAATGACCCTGCGGGTGCCAACGCAAAAGGCCATTTTGGTCGGTATGCGGGCGCTTTCCACGCCGGATCTGGTGGCGAAATGTATGAAAACGCTGGCGGGTCGCGCGCGGGTGAAGCGGGCGATGTGGTCTCGCCGTGCGCAGGAATACGAGCAAAAGATCAACTCCGGCGATATGGTGGCGCTGGCCGAAGTGGTGCGCGATTTGCACCGCAATGATGACCAGCGCGAGCAATCCTATTCCGAGCGCCAGCTTTATGA
>WFUK01000034.1 GCA_015485015.1 Paracoccaceae bacterium
GATGAAGGAGCTGAAGGTCCGGCTGTTGGAGCGGATGCTGGGCGCTGAACTGACCGAACATCCATTGCCCGGCAGGGTATTGCGCAGCAATGTCCCGAGAGGGTGGGCTATGAACCGCATGGCGAACCCGCCAGCCAGCAATTCAACCGCCGAAATGGCAGCACGCGCAAGGTGCTGAAGGGCCAAGATGGGGCGGTGCCGATTGATATTCCGCGCGATAGGGACGGCAGCTTTGAGCCAGGCTGGTGAAGAAAGGCCAGACGTGGCTTCGTCATGGCAGGAAGTCATCCCGTTCTTTGCCTTCCCGCCGGATGTGCGCAAAACCACCAAAACCCGTGGCAGCTTCACCAAACCTTGAAAGTCACCCCCGCAATGGAAGCTGGCCTGACTGATCGTCTTTGGGATATTAAAGACTTGGTTGCGTTGGTTGACGCCAATGAAGAAGCGCCTAAGAAACGCGGCTCTTGCAAGAAACGCATTTCAAAGTGACCCACTACCCAAAATCTCTATAAAAACCTGCAAGATATGGGAGATAAATCTGGGAGTAGGAGGGCATATTCCTGCAAAACCTCGGCCAAGGGTCTCCCCCCAGCCAAGGCCATTCATTTAACCCCTACACCTCAACCGTCATCTTTTCCGTTTCAATCGGGCGGGATTTGGCGATTTCGATTTTGCGGGGCTTCAGGGCTTCGGGCACCTCGCGCACCAAGTCCACATGCAGCAGGCCGTTTTCGGTCACTGCATCTGTGGCGCGCACATGGTCGGCGAGCTGGAAGCGCTTTTCAAAGGCGCGGGTGGCGATGCCGCGGTGCAGGAAGTTGGCGTCTTCCTCGGTCTCGGCCTTTTTGCCGGAGATCACCAGCTGCCCGTCGCGGGCCTCGATGGTTAGTTCTGCGTCAGAAAAGCCAGCCACGGCGATGGTAATCCGGTAGGCATCCTCGCCGGTTTTTTCGATGTTATAAGGGGGGTAGCTAGAGCCGCCATCGGTGCGGGTCACGTTATCCAGAATGTTCGCGAGCCGGTCAAAGCCGACGGTCGAACGGTAAAGCGGTGTTAGGTCAAAATTTCGCATAGGGTATCCTCCATTGAGCGACACAAATTGCGGCCATCCCGAAGGACTGGCCAAGATTTACAGGCCCATCTGGCACCTGATGGTTAAAATGTAGGGGTGGAATTTTGGGTTTCAAGGGGGAAGTGTGTGGTAGGCGGAGTAGGGCGCATAATGGTGAATGATCACAGGTTTTGGGACGGGACGGCCATGCGTTGAGAGCTGGCCCTACATTTTCAATCAGTTAAACCCGCAATACTTTAACATAAAATTTTGAACATCGCTGCGCGGAATGTTTGCTGCCGGATCAATTATGGTAATACCACCCATTTCAATATATCTCGCTTTTTCCAAAATTAATGACATTTCCGCATCCATCAATATCCATGAGCACTTTGAAAGCATCGAAGTACAAAGCGACTGAATATTTTGTCATGTCAAATTCTGAATCAGACATGGTGCGAGAAGCCGGCACGCTTTGGGTAATAACCCACTTTTCATTGGAAAGTGTATCCGTTGCAGAAGCCAAAAGAGCGTAATCTCGCAAGCTTGGTGAGTCCTGCACTAAGCTTAGCAGTAGGTGCTTTAATTTCAGTTGTGTTAGATCAATATTGCAATCGTCTACCTGTTTCTGGATGCTGGCAGAAATGGCTATTGCAAATGTCATCACTACAAGGCCAACGCCGAACCATTTAGTTATGGTGTGGCGAAGTGATTTAGTGGCTTGTTCCAACGTAATACTTTTCAAGCTTTTGGGTTGATGATTTATTTTATCACACACCCCCATGGGCGGCAAGACTTGCCGTGAGAGGTGGTCAGCCTTCAATTACGACGCGGCATGCCGCTAACCACTTTGCGGCGGCTCCTCCTCATGCTCCATCGCAATCTGCTTGGCCGCCTTCGCCCCCAGCACCTTCAGCGTTTCCACCTGCCCCACAAGGTTGCCGCTGCCTTGGGAGAGTTTGGAAATCGCCGCTGCGTGGCTGGTTTGGGCTTGGGTGAGGCGCTCGCCGACCTTTTCCATATCCTGCGTGAAGCCGACGAATTTGTCGTAAAGCAGCCCCGCCCGTTTGGCTATATCGAGGGCATTTTTGTTGCGGCGATCAATCGACCACAGGTTATCCACGGTTTTTAGCGCCACCATCAGGTTGGTGGGTGAGGCGATGACGATGTTGCGCTCGGAGGCGTAAAGCGCGAG
The DNA here is from genome assembly GCA_015485015.1 of Paracoccaceae bacterium. Lineage (GTDB taxonomy): Bacteria > Pseudomonadota > Alphaproteobacteria > Rhodobacterales > Rhodobacteraceae > UBA3077. The sequence continues at coordinate 2,247 of WFUK01000034.1, forward strand.
GTCGGGGCTGGCTTGCACGGCCTCTGAAAAGGCGCTTTCAATCGGCATAAACAGGATGACGTAATCGACCGAGCCATCGTCAAGCTCGTGGTATTTCTTGGCGCTCAGCGTGTCGATATGGGTTTTGACCGAGCCGACATGCCGCTTCATATTCGCTGCCCGCGTCGCCTCGTCCCCGGCATTCACCGCGCGCTCGTAGGCCACCAAGGAAACCTTGCTATCCACCACCAGCCGCCGTCCGCCGGGCAAATTAACCACCACATCGGGGCGAAACGCCTGCCCCTCCTCGCCGCGATAATGGCTCTGCACCTCATATTCCTCACCCTCGCGAAGCCCTGAGCGCTCAAGGATGCTGGCCAGCACCATCTCTCCCCAAGCGCCCTGCTTTTGCTGGTCGCCCTTCAGGGCCTTGGCGAGGTTATGGGCCTCCAGCGACACCTCGGCGCTCTGCTGGGTCAAGGTCTCGATCTGGTGCTGGAGCGCCACGCGGTCCTTGCCCGCCGCCTCATGCACGCCCCGCAGCTCGGCCTCGAATTTTCCGATATGCTCCTTGAGCGGTTGCAGCACATCTTGCAGCCGCTGGCGGTTTTGCCGCTCGAAACGCTCGCCGTGGACCTCCATAACCTGCCCCGCCAGCGCCTTGAATTCGGCCTTCAGCCGTTCGCCGTTCTCGTTGAGCAAGGCAATTTTCTCGGTGTTACTGGCCTGCTGCATTTTCAATGAGGTCTCCAGCCGCACGCTTTCTTCCCGCGCCTCGGCATGGGCCTCCTGCGCGGCGCGTAATTCCTGCACCAGCTCCACCAGTTGCGCCTCATAGCCTTCGGCCTGCGCTTTTGCGCCCATCATTTCCGCTTCGGCCCGCGCCAGTGCGGCTTTGCGCCTTGTCACCCATGCCCAAAGCGCGGCTATGGTGAGACCGGCGATCAGGGCCTTGATCCAGTCAGGGCTGGCTTGCAGGTCAGATAGCAGTTGCTCGATCATCAGGAATCCTTTTTCCCGCTAGTCTAGCGCATCGAACAAATGCTGAACAGAGGTTTTCACATGGCGGAAGCGGTCGCCGCCCAAATGGGTGCCGCCATACCAGCGGGTGACCACGATAATGGCGCCCGAAAGCCCCTCCCGCGCC
>WFUK01000035.1 GCA_015485015.1 Paracoccaceae bacterium
GCGCATATCAAGCGCTACCCGTCCTCTGATTGGGCCGAGCGGGCGTGGTGCGATCAATGCGGCTCTTGCCTGTGGTATCGGGTGACCACCCCGAGCGATGCGCCGCAGCCCTATGAAATTCCGGTCGGGCTGCTGGATGATACTTCAGGCCTAACCATGACCCGAGAGATTTATGTCGATGATAAGGCCGAGCTGGTCGAATTTACCGGCAAAAGAGAACAACTGACAGCCGCCGAGTGCCTCGCGCTCTACGCTGGAAATAAGGAGTGAGACATGACCGAATTTGACCAAGAATGGGTAGACGCACAAGAGGCCCGTCGGGCCGAGCTGAACGACAAAGGCATGTATCGCGAGGCCGAGGAGCACGCCGCATGCGGGGTTGGATTGGTCGCATCATCGGACGGCGTGCCAAAGCGCGCGGTGGTGGAAAACGGCATCAAGGCCCTGAGCGCGATCTGGCATCGCGGCGCGGTGGATGCTGACGGCAAAACCGGCGACGGCGCGGGCATATTGCTGCAAATTCCGGTGGAGTTTTTCCAAGACCAAGTGCGCCGCACCGGCCATGAGCCGGGCGACGAGCTGTTGGCGGTGGGCATGATCTTTTTGCCCCGCACCAATTTTGGCGCGCAGGAAAGCTGCCGCACAATCGTGGAATCCGAAGTGCTGCGCATGGGCTATTATATCTATGGCTGGCGGCATGTGCCGGTGGATGTGTCTTGCCTTGGCGAAAAGGCCAATGCCACCCGCCCCGAGGTCGAGCAGATCCTGATTTCCAATAGTAAAGGCGTGGATGAGGAAACCTTTGAGCGCGAGCTTTATATCATTCGTCGCCGGATTGAAAAAGCGGCGGCGGGGATTAGCGGCTTTTATGTTTGTTCGCTTTCCTGCCGCTCGGTGATCTATAAAGGCATGATGCTGGCCGAGCAGGTATCGGTGTTTTATCCCGACCTTGAAGATGAACGCTTTATCTCCAGTTATGCGGTTTACCACCAGCGCTATTCGACCAACACTTTCCCGCAATGGTGGCTGGCCCAGCCCTTTCGGATGCTGGCCCATAATGGCGAGATCAACACCCTGAAGGGCAATCTCAACTGGATGAAATCCCACGAGATCCGCATGGCTTCCGCCGCCTTTGGCGATATGGCGGAAGATATCAAACCGATTGTGGCGGATGGTAGCTCGGATTCCGCCGCGCTGGATTCGGTGTTTGAGATGATGGTGCGGGCGGGGCGAAATGCGCCGATGGCCAAAACCATGCTGGTGCCGGAAAGCTGGTCCAATATGGCGACCGCCATTCCCAAGCCGTGGCAGGATATGTATGCCTATTGCAACTCGGTGATGGAACCGTGGGACGGCCCATCTGCGCTGGCCATGACCGATGGTCGCTGGGTGGTGGCGGGGCTTGATCGCAACGGCCTGCGGCCGATGCGCTATGTGATTACCGATGATGGCATGGTGATCGCTGGCTCCGAGGCGGGCATGGTGCCGGTGAAATCCAAAAACATCATCCGCAAAGGCGCGCTTGGGCCGGGGCAAATGCTGGCGGTGGACCTGAAAGAGGGCAAGATCTGGAAAGATACCGAGCTGAAAAACATGCTCAGCGCGGCGCAGCCATTTGGCGAGTGGGTCAATAATATTACCGACCTTGAAAAGATCGACGAGGGCGACGACGAAAAAACCCTGTTTACCGGCGAGGCCCTGCGCAAGCGCCAAATCGCGGCGGGCTTTACGCTGGAAGAGCTGGAGGGGATTTTGCACCCGATGGCGGAGGATGGCAAAGAGGGGCTGGCTTCGATGGGGGATGACACCCCGAGCGCCGTGCTTTCGCAAAAATACCGTCCGCTTAGTCATTTCTTCCGGCAGAATTTCTCTCAGGTCACTAATCCGCCGATTGACAGCCTGCGCGAATACCGCGTGATGAGCCTGAAAACCCGCTTCGGGAATTTGAAAAACGTGCTGGATCAATCTTCGGCCCAAACCGAGATCATCATGCTGGCCAGCCCGTTTGTGAGCAACGCGCGGCTGAAAGCGATGATGAAATATTTCGGCGAAAGCGTGGTGATTATAGATTGCACTTTCGGGGTGAAGGAAAACCTGCAAGAGGCGCTGGATGACATTCGCCAGCAGGCCGAAGAAGCGGTGCGGGCGGGCGCGACCCATCTGGTGCTTACGGATCAATATCAAAGCGAAAGCAAGGTGCCGATGCCGATGATCCTCGCCAATTCGGCGGTGCATAGCTGGCTGGTGCGCAAAGGTTTGCGGACCTTTGCCTCGATCAATGTGCGCTCGGCCGAATGTATGGATTCGCAGTATTTCGCGGTGCTGATTGGCGGCGGGGCGACCACGGTAAACGCTTATTTGGCCGAGGATAGCATCACGGATCGGGTCAATCGCGGCTTGCTGGAAGGGCCGGTCGAGGCGGCCATTGCGCGCTATCGCGAGGCGATCGATCAGGGTTTGCTGAAGATTATGTCCAAAATGGGGATCTCGGTGATCTCGTCTTATCGCGGTGGGCTGAATTTTGAGGCGGTGGGGCTATCGCGCGCCATGGTGGCAGAATATTTCCCCGGTATGATCAGCCGTATTTCCGGCATCGGCATTGGCGGGATCGAGCAGAAAATCCGCGAAATTCACACCAAAGGCTGGCTTGGCGGCCAGGATACCCTCGACATTGGCGGCTGTTACAAGCTGCGCAAAAGTGGCGAGACCCATGCGTGGCAATCCACCAACATGCACCTGTTGCAAACCGCCGGTGACCGCAATTCCTATGATCTGTGGAAGAAATTCTCCAAGGCGATGCAGGATAATCCACCGATCAATCTGCGTGATTTGCTGGATTTCAAAACCACAGCCGAACCGATTTCGGTGGATGAGGTTGAAAGCATCACCTCTATTCGCAAGCGTTTTGTGACCCCCGGCATGAGCCTTGGCGCGCTTAGCCCCGAGGCGCATAAAACCCTGAATATCGCGATGAACCGCATTGGTGCAAAATCCAATTCCGGCGAGGGCGGCGAAGATCCGGCGCATTTTGTGCCGGAATCAAACGGCGATAATCCGAGCGCCAAGATCAAGCAGGTCGCCTCGGGCCGCTTTGGGGTGACGGCGGAATATCTCAACCAGTGCGAGGAGATCGAGATCAAGGTGGCGCAAGGGGCCAAGCCCGGCGAGGGCGGCCAGCTTCCGGGCATCAAGGTGAACGCCTTGATCGCGCGCCTGCGGCATTCGACCGAAGGGGTGACGCTGATTTCACCACCGCCGCACCACGATATTTATTCGATCGAGGATCTGGCGCAGCTGATTTATGATCTCAAGCAGATCAACCCGCGCGCCAAAATCTGCGTGAAACTGGTGGCGCAATCGGGCGTTGGCACCATTGCCGCCGGTGTGGCCAAGGCCAAGGCGGATGTGATCCTGATTTCAGGCCATAATGGCGGCACGGGGGCTTCCCCTGCGACCTCCATCAAATACGTTGGCCTGCCATGGGAAATGGGGCTGACCGAGGCGCATCAGGTATTGGCCATGAACGGGCTGCGCGGGCGGGTGACCCTGCGCACCGATGGCGGGTTGCGCACGGGGCGGGATATTGTGATCGCCGCCATGATGGGGGCCGAGGAATTCGGCATTGGCACTGCGGCACTGATCGCGATGGGCTGTATCATGGTTCGGCAGTGCCAGTCCAACACCTGCCCTGTGGGCATTTGTGTGCAAGACGAACGCCTGCGCGCCAAGTTCACCGGCACGGCGGATAAAGTGGTGAATCTCATCACATTTTACGCCCAGGAGGTGCGCGAGGTGCTGGCCAGCATCGGGGCGCGCTCGTTAAACGAGGTGATCGGACGGGCCGATCTGCTTTCGCAGGTTTCGCGCGGGGCCGACCATTTGGACGATCTTGATCTTAACCCGATGCTGATCTCGGTCGATGAGGGGCATGACATTGACTATAACCGCGACCGCGAGCGCCAATTTGTGCCGGATACCTTGGATGCGCTGATCCTGCGCGATGCCGATCCGTTTTTCAAAGACGGCGAAAAGATGCAGCTTTCCTACGCGGTGCAAAACACCCACCGCACCATTGGCGCGCGGGTCTCCTCCCATATTGTCAAGCGTTTTGGCATGAAGAATGATCTGCAAGAAAACCATCTCAGCATCAAGCTGTCAGGTTCTGCGGGGCAATCTTTGGGCGCTTTTGCCGTGCCGGGGTTGAAGATCGAGGTGGCGGGGGATGCCAATGATTATGTCGGCAAGGGGCTTTCGGGTGGCACGATTGTGGTGCGGCCACCGCTGAATAGCCAGCTTGTGGCGGCGGAAAATACCATCATCGGCAATACCGTGCTTTATGGCGCTACCGATGGCCGGCTTTTTGCCAATGGCCGCGCGGGCGAGCGCTTTTGTGTGCGGAATTCCGGCGCGAAGGTGGTGGTTGAGGGTTGTGGCTCCAACGGTTGCGAATATATGACCGGCGGTATGACGGTAATCCTTGGCCCTGTGGGTGATAATTTTGGCGCGGGCATGACCGGCGGCATGGCTTATGTTTATGATCCGGATGGCACATTCGAAACCCGTATGAACGCCGAAACCGTGATCTGCCAAGGGCTGAAATCGGCCTATTGGGAGAGCGAACTGGTTTACCTGATCGAGCAGCACGAGCGCGAAACAGGGTCACCGCTCGCCAGTGAAATGCTGCGCAACTGGGAGCGTATTCGGGGCCGTTTCAAGCAGATTTGCCCAAAAGAAATGCTGGATCGTTTGCCCCAGCCGCTTAGCGACGAAAGCCGCGCCGAAAGCGCCTAGAATTGGCGGGCCGCCGCGTGCGGCCCGAACCAGCCCTTGAAAACCGCGTGCAAAACCTCCATTAATTCAGGAACGAATTTATGGAGCCGTTATGTTTCGCCTTTATCATCTGCCACTGTCACCTTTTTGCCGGAAAACCCGCCTGATTTTGGCTGAAAAAAAGATCGATGTGGAGTTGGTCGAGGAGAAATACTGGGAAAACCGGTTGGATTTTTTGCGGCTCAATCCGGCGGGCAAGGTGCCGGTTTTGCGCAATGGCCGCTTTGTGCTGGGCGAATCTGCCGCGATTTTCGAATATCTTGAGGAAACCCACCCCGAGCCGGCGCTCTTGCCCAAAGATCCGGCTGCGCGCGCCGAAGCCCGCCGCCTTCAGGGCTGGTTTGACGATAAATTCCATCATGAGGTAACGGCGAATTTGGTCTATGAGCGGATCAACAAAAAGCTGATGGGCACGGGGTATCCCGATAGTCAAAAAATCAAGGCCGGCAGCAAAAACATCAAATACCATCTGGATTATATGAGCTGGCTGCTGGATAGCCGCGATTGGTTGGCAGGCAATAGCATGACCATCGCCGATTTCACCGCCGCTGCGCATTTGAGCAGCCTTGACTATGTGAATGATGTCGATTGGCTGCGGCATAAAAACGTCAAGGAATGGTATGCGCGGATCAAATCCCGCCCCGCCTTCAGGTCGCTTCTGGTCGATCAGGTGTCCGGCTTTGTGCCGCCTGACCATTATTCCGATCTGGATTTTTAGATGCAATCGCTGGCCAGGCAACTGCGCGAGCAGGCGCTGGCCGAAGGGTTTTCCGATTTTGGAATTTGCGCGCCTGATGCCATGCCGCAAACGGCGGGTCGCTTGCAGGCATTTTTAGCGGCGGGGCTGCAAGGCGAGATGGGCTGGATGGCAGATCGTGCCGCGTGGCGCGGCTCTCCCTCGGCGCTGTGGCCCGAGGCGAAATCGGTGATCATGCTGGCCGAAAATTATGGCCCTGACGAAGACCCGCTGAAGCTTTTATCGATGCCGGATCGCGGGAATATCTCGGTTTATGCCCGCAACAAGGATTACCATGACCCGCTGAAAAAGCGGCTGAAACGCGTGGCGCGCTGGCTGATTGCGCAACAGCCTTGCGAGGTGAAGGTGTTTGTCGATACCGC